>JANMZR010000386.1:0-18252 GCA_031383555.1 Cytophagaceae bacterium
AATATTTTTTCGATAAATAAAATGGCAATTATAATAACAGACGAATGTATTAACTGTGGGGCATGCGAACCTGAGTGCCCAAATACAGCAATTTATGAAGGTGGTATTGAGTGGACATGGTCGGGTGGCACTAAATTAGTAGATGTAGAAATGGGCGACGGTACAGTGATTTCTGGAAAAGCATTACAAAAACCTGTTTCAGATGAGCTTTATTTTATAGTTCCTGATAAATGTACTGAATGTCATGGATTCCACGAAGAGCCCCAGTGCGCAGCTGTTTGTCCAGTTGACTGTTGCGTGCCAGACCCTGATCATGTTGAAGATGATGAAACGCTGTTTGCAAAAAAAGCTTGGCTACATGCCGAAGAGTAATATTTGAATAATACAATATTTGTATACATTTTTTAAGCCTGATTGAAAACCTCAATCAGGCTTTTTATTTGCCTTTAATATTGTACTATTTTTATCTATTTATTTGTGTATAATCAAATATTAGGTTTATTATTAAAGTATTCTATGCAAATAATTGTATAATTTTAATATTTAAGGTTAAAAAAGAAAGTATTTTCATAAAAATTGTATTTTTTTACGATTTTTAAGTTTAAATATTTTGTGGTTTAAAAATGTATTCTAATATTTGTATCGAATTCAAATTTAAAAGTTAATAATTTACACAATAACAAAATTATATTATGAGAAAATCAATTTTACTAATACTTTCTTCTGTTTTGGTCTATTCAAGTTTTTCACAAGATGCTGCCGAGCCAAAAAGTAAGTTTGCCTTTTCAGGATACTTAGATTCGTACTATTTTGCAAATTTAAATAACCCAGCTTCTCGCAACAATTTAGGAGCATCTGGAACAGCAAGAGCATTCGATCAAATATCGGGTTCATTTGGAATAGGCTTAGTACAAACTAAAGTAACTTATACTTCAGGCAAAACAGATGCAGTAGTTGATTTAACGTTTGGACCCAACGCAGACCTAGGCCAATATGGTAATGTAATTGGCCCATTAGGAAGAGGTTCTTCAGCATTAGCAATCAAACAAGCTTATTTTAATTGGAAACCAAATGATAAATTGACATTGACGGCAGGTCAATTTGGAACGCATATCGGTTATGAAGTAATTGATGCCCCAATAAATTACAACTATTCATTGTCAAATCTTTTCAACAATGGTCCATTTTATCATATTGGCGTAAAAGCAAACGTAGCACTTTCAGCGAAAGCATCATTTATGGTTGGCTTGGTCAATAATGTAGATGCACTTTATGATAACAATCGTGCAAAAGCATTAATTGGACAGGTATATTTTGCACCTGTAGCAGGATGGAATGTGTATGTAAACGGAATCACCTCAAATGAGGCTGCTGCCGATGTTGATGGAAGTAATATTGAAGGTGCTTCTTATTCTTTATTAGACTTAACCACTTCATATCAAATGAAAAAGCTTTTGGTGGGCTTAAATGCGGCTGTTGGCTCTCAGGATGTTGATGGCAAATCTGGCAAAAAAGGATGGTCTGGTTTGGCTCTTTATACAAATTATGCTGTTTCTGACAAATTTAGTTTGGGAGCTCGCTACGAAACATTTGACAATTCGGAGGCCATAAGAGGCTTAATTGACAAAGATGGCAATGGTATCATAATGAACTCATTTACCATTACTACTACATTCACTTGTGGAGATGGAAACTTACTCCTTAAGCCTGAATTTAGAGTAGACACTGCCGATAAAAACTTTTTTAACGGCGAAAAAGCTGATATTTTCGACAAAAAATCACAGTCCACACTTGGCATGGCTATGATTTATAAATTTTAAAACTAAAAATTAGAAAAAAGAAATTAAAAATTTTCAACTAAAACAATTTATCCTAAAACACATTAATTCACATAATAAATCCAAAAAAAAATGACACAGCAAAAACCCACTTGGCTACCTATTCTAATTTTATTATTGGTAGCAACATTAGCCGCATTTCTATTTCCATCGGTTCCGTCTACAGTAGTAGCAGCTGGTGTTGATAAAATAAATTCTGGTGACACAGCATTCATGCTTGTTGCAGCTGCTCTTGTACTTTTAATGACGCCAGGCCTAGCCTACTTTTACGGCGGAATGGTAAATCGTAAAAACGTAATTTCGACCATGTTACAATCATTTATTGCCATGGGCGTAATCACTGTAATTTGGATTATTTTTGGATTCAGTCTTGCCTTTGGCGACTCAATCGGTGGTGTTATTGGTAATCCAATGACATTCTTTATGTTTAAAGGCGTGCTTGACGGCAGTCCTTGGTCATTAGCGCCAACAATTCCTTTAGCGCTCTTCGCATTTTTTCAATTAAAGTTTGCAGTAATTACTCCTGCTCTTATTACAGGATCATTTGCTGAGCGAATTAACTTTCGTGCTTTCGTATTATTCATGGTATTGTTTTGTGTATTTGTATATTCACCAATTGCACATTGGACATGGCATCCTTCAGGCTGGTTATTTGGCCGTGGAGTATTAGATTTTGCAGGTGGAACCGTAGTACACATGAGTGCGGGTTGGGCTGCGTTGGCAGGAGCTTTGTATTTGAAAAGACGTAAATCACACATAGAAGCCAATATTTTACCTCCTGCAAACATTCCTTATGTGTTGTTAGGAACAGGATTACTTTGGTTTGGTTGGTTTGGTTTTAATGCTGGTTCAGCTGTAAGTGCAGGCACATTGGCAGTTTCAGCATTCGGCACTACTCACGTTTCAGCTGCATCAGCGGGTATAGCTTGGGTTTTATTTGATGTAACTCGAGGTAAAAAGGTATCTGCGCTAGGTTTTTGTATAGGTGCAGTAGTAGGTTTAGTTGCTATTACTCCTGCAGCTGGTTTTGTTACGATTCCTGTTTCTATTTTTATTGGAACGGTTTCCGCTATCATTTCGAATATTGCAGCACATTGGAGAGCATCTTCAAAAATAGATGATACCTTAGACGTGTTTCCTTGCCATGGAGTTGGTGGTATGGTAGGCTTAATAATGACTGGAATTTTTGCAAATGGCGCTGTGAATGCCGTAGTAACCATGGAAGGTGCTAAAGGAAACGGTTTGGCATATGGCGAAACTGGGCTATTTATTGAGCATATGATTGCCCTTGTAGTAGTTTCAGCATTTGCATTCGGTATGTCTTATTTATTGTTATTTATATCTGACAAAATAATTCCTTTACGTGTAAACGAAGAAGAAGAAAGAATGGGATTAGACGTATCTCAACACGATGAATTTCTAGTAGAAGCATAAAATATTAATGTGGTATATAAATCCTGAAAGGGATTTATTAGGAATCAAAAACGGCTACTCTTTTGGGGTAGCCGTTTTTTTAATTAATGTACATTCAAATTTATTTGAATATTTTATAAAAACAATAATCAGGGCGTGCCCACGGCTAGGCCAGTGGTCAGGCTGTCCACTCCCGCTTTTTTTCTCATTTGGGCCTTCGACTACGCTCAGCCACCAATTAAGAAAAAAGAGCTCCGTTTCCATCCTTCACGCACGAGCATTTGAAAATAAGAGCATTTTCCCTCAATTGTATTTTCTCTGACATTTCAATATGTCAATCCATCCTAATTTTGCAAAAGAAATTAGAATTAAAAGAAAGCATAGGGCTTTAATTTGAACAAACAATCGATGAGAAAAGCACTTATTATAATCTTTATTTTTAGCCAATATTTAGTCGTTTCTCAGGATAGCACTCGTATTTCTTTAACCAGTTCTGTTGGGATTTTATTGCCAATTTCAGGATTTGGAAAGGCCTACAAAAAATCGTTGGCATTGAATTCTGGCATCGAGTACAGTCTAAAGAATAATTATTTTGCTCAGTTTACCTTAGATTTCAACGCTGTAAAATATAACCAACAGATAAAAGATCAAAATTCAAACTTTTTATTTCAAAATACTAATAGTACAATACTATTAGTAGGCTTTAATTTTGGCAAAAGTATTCCGGTTTTAAACTCTAAAACCTTTCAAATTTCACCATATATTGGAGGGGGCTATGCTAACTTTGGTGAGCCAAGGCTTTTCTTCAATAATGGAAAAGGCATTATTACTCAGCAAGTAGTAAATAATAGTGGCTTATTTACACGTATGGGTACAAGGATTATGTATAATACTAAGTCAAAATTTTTACAAACAATTTATCTTGATTTATCGTATTGGTCTGCAAATAATAAAGTGCAAGAAAATAAGCCAAAAGCTGTCTCAATTTTTATTGGTACTCGATTTAGCTTTTGAATTTTTCACAATTAATTTATTTATTATTGAATGTAAAAATGACAAACTCAATATCACCATTCGAATATGTGTCAATTCTTATTTCCATAATATTGGGCTTAGGAATTACACAAATTTTATCTTCCTTTTCTGAATTATTGTATAATTACAAACTTGTAAAATTTTATTGGCCTCAAACCATTTGGCTTGTTTTTATTCTCTTTTTACATGTTCAGGATTGGTTTGTTACTTATAAATTAAAAGATAAAATGGCTTGGAGTTTACCAGAATTAGTATTTGTTTTACTATATCCAATTACAATATTTACAGCAGCAAAAATGTTGTTTCCAACAAATAAGCAAGAAGAGCAATATGATATGCAAAAATATTATTTTGATCAATTTCAAATCATTTTTTCACTAATCGCTTTAAGTATTCTCCTTTCAATTTTGTTTAACATTTTCTTTTTGAGTGGTACTATTTTAGAGCAAGTTCCGCTAATACTATTTTTAGGAATAATTGTAACCATATCCTTAAAGAAATATAATAATGAATTAATACATAAAATATTGGCCTTAAGTATATTAGCATCGTCAATTTTTTCGGTTTTTCTGGAGCAAAATGTTTGGATAATTAAGTGATTTTGAACTTTGAAATTTATAAATTTAAAAAAAATAAAATGAAAAATTTAATTAATATTTTACTGATTATAATGCTATTTGGTGTAATTGAGGTATTTGCTCAAACCAAGCCAGTTTCTTTAAAGCCACCAAAAGGCAAATCAATTGCTGTTTTTGCTGAGGGTTGTTTTTGGTGCAGCGAACATATATTTGAAGCAATAGTTGGTGTTGATGATGCAGTGTCTGGCTACTCGGGTGGAAAAACCAACCGGCCAACTTATGAAGAGGTTGGTCGTGAAGAAACTGGACATGCAGAAGCAGTTTTGATATACTATGACCCTCAAAAAGTAAGCTATAAAGAATTGGTAAAAGTCTTTTTCTATTCACATGATCCAACAACACCAAATCAACAGGGCCCTGATAAAGGCTCTTCATATCGTTCCATTGCTTTTTATCAAAATGATGAAGAAAAACTCATAATTGAAAAAGAAATCAGTGCTTTAAATCAATCTAAAAGGTTCAAAAATAAGGTGGTAACTGAAGTTTTGTCTTTGAAAGTATTCTTTAAAGCCGAAAATTATCATCAAAACTATATAAACAGGCACCCCGAAGATTCTTATGTTAAAGGAGTTTCTATACCACGGTTTGAATTGTTTAAAAAAGTTTATAAAGGAGAATTAAAAAAAGAAAAATAATGAATAAATTTCTGCCTTCTTCTGTGTCCTCACAAACGATAAACCGAGAGATAGAGTAAATGAAAAGTTGGAAAAAAATAGTAAATGTTTGTGAGGACACAAACATTGGCGATGAAGCATGTTTATAAAGTCCAACTTTCCTAAAATGAATTTATCAATGAATCACATACTCCCCAGCCACCTCCAAAATTTCAACCAAGTTATTATTATTGATTTCGTTTAGTACAATTCGCCTCGTTTCATTAATCAAAAGTGGGTCATATTTGGCCACTACACGTACATAATTTTCAGTGAAGCCTTCCATAGTTCCGCTTTCGCTATCATTCTCAAAAAGTACAGTAAATTGCTTTCCAATTTGAGATTCATAAAATGCTCTACGCTTTTTTTCAGAAAGAATGTGCATCATTTTTGAGCGCTCGGCTCGCTTGTTTTGAGGTACAATTGGACGAATATTTAATGCTTCAGTATTTTCTCTTTCCGAATAAGTAAATACATGCAAATAGCTGATATTAAGCTCGTTAAGATAATTGTATGTTTCCAAAAACAGTTCATCAGTTTCACCTGGATGCCCGACAATTACATCCACCCCAATACAACAGCCCGGCATAATTTCCTTTATTTTATTTACTCTTTCAGTGTATAATTCCTGTCGATAGCGGCGCTTCATCAAGGCCAATATTTTATTAGAACCTGACTGTAAAGGGATATGAAAATGTGGTACAAATTTTTTAGAATTGGCCACAAATTCAATGATTGCGTCTGTCAACAAATTGGGCTCAATGGATGAAATTCGGAATCTTTCTATGCCTTCAACATTATCTAATTCTTGAATTAATTGTAGAAAATTATTCTTTCTTTCACCACCTCGAAGTCCAAAATCACCGATATTCACACCTGTCAACACAATTTCTTTTACGCCAGATGTGACAATTTCATTAGCAGCATGTACAATATTTTCAATACTATCTGAGCGACTTTTACCACGTGCAAGCGGTATTGTGCAATAGGTGCACGGGTAGTCACAGCCATCTTGCACTTTAAGGAAAGTACGAGTCCGGTCACTTAGCGAATACGAAGTATGGTATTCGATTGCTTCTTCAATACTTCTGTTGAATACTTTGGCTGTTTTTTGACTTGGCTCTTTCACAAATCCATCCAACAAGTCAATTAATTGAAACTTTTCAGCAGCTCCCAATACGGCATCAACACCAGGTATTTCTGATATTTCTTTGGGTTTCAATTGAGCATAACATCCAATAATAGCCACATAGCCATCAGGATTGATTTTTTGCGCCTCTTTTACAATTTTCTTACATTTTTTGTCAGCATTTTCAGTAACCGAACAAGTATTGATGATGAAAATATCTGGGGTATTGTTGAAATCAACTTTTTGATAACCTTTTTGCTCAAACATTCTAGAAATAGAAGAAGTTTCAGAATAATTGAGTTTGCAACCCAATGTATAAAAGGCTACTTTTCGGGTAGGTAATTGTATATTTTGTTCTAAATCAATCATTTTATATTGTTAAAAACCCGTTCCGTCATGCGGCTATGCCAACATGCCACCTCGCAAAGTCTATGACTTCCCGAAGGAAGGAATTTGACCCACGAATTTTAATATATTTTGAAGATATGGTCGGATCAATTAATTACAAAGTTAATTCATTTCGAAAGAAAATCCTCAAAACTAGCTTGAACATAGGCTCTACCGATATTAATATCTTGTTCAGAAATAGCACCTGATTTTTGAATAATTTGTTTTCCAACATTATCAAACGTGAAAGATTTATCCTTTTGCACAAATCCAAATCCATTGTTAAAAGCAAAATAGGCAAAAGGTAGGTAATTTTTTGCAAATAAATCTTTTGACCAAATATATTCTTTTGAGTTGATATTCAGCTGATTAAGTAGTGATTTGGCAATATCATTTTGAGAGCAAACGTTGGAAACGATTTTTGGCGGAGTTTTTAACACACCACCCAACCAAAGCATTGGAATTTGAAACTCCTCCTCTTTATTTTTAGTTAAAGGCAATCTATGTCCATGATCAGCAACAATTACAATTAAGGTATTTTTAAACCAAGGTTGTTGCTTGGCTTTGGTTATAAATTGTCCTAAAAACTTATCAGTATAATTATGTGCGTTTAAAAATTTTGAAGTTTCATCCTTTCCCTTGATAACCTGGTGGCCAGCTACCTCAAAAGGCTCATGGCTACTTAAAGTAAAATAATTCACGAAAAAAGGCGCTTTCTTCTTGTTTAAATCAATTAATAATCTATCAAAAACTAACGAATCATTGGCACCCCATTTTGTGTTTTTGGTTAATTCTTCTGGAAAATTTTCTTTAGTGATCAATTCATCAAATTTTCCATTCAAAAAGTATGATTTCATATTGGCAAATTCGGGTTCACCTCCGTAATACCAAGCAGTTGAGTAGCCGTTTTTCTTTAAATCTTTAGAAATAATAGGCAGTTTTGCGGTCTTTTGAGGAATGGTGATAATACTTGTTGTGGGTTGTGCCGGATAACCACTCAAAATAGCCACCATTCCTTTATCGGATCTATCACCTGAAGCGTAACAATTACTAAAAAATACGCCTTCATTTATCATTTTTTTAAAATTTGGCACAACTTCCATTTTTTGATTTAAAACCTTCGAAGTTAGGCTTTCCCAAGTGATTATTAAAATATTTGGTTTCGATGTATTCAATTGGTATTCAGTTGGTTCAAAGTTATAAAACATGGTATCAATAGTACTTTTTGAAACTTTAGTAGAAAAATAAACAAAAGGATTTACTCCATTTGTTTTTTTATTTAAAGAATAAAAAAGATTGAAAACAGGATTTATAGCAGCTTGATTTGCAAAGTTATTTTTCGAAAAATAAACAGCACTCTGGTTGATTGGTGCAAGCTGAAAACCACCTCTAATTGGAATAATTAAACAAGTAAGTAAAAAAAAATGCAAGAAAAATGAAACTAGTTTATTTTTTGCATTAAAATAATAACCAGTGTTAAAGATAAGGCGATTGAATATATAGGAAATTATTAGAAAAAAAACAAATATAGGGATCAATTTCCCAAAAGGCGAAGCAGCCATTGAAGCCATCACTTCTGAGGGATTTGATAAGTATTTCAAAGGTGAATCATCTATTCGAGAACCCCAAGCTCTAAATATTTCAAGATCAAAAACAATGATACAACTAATTAAAAAACAGAATATTAGATGATAACTTTTGCTTATTTTCTTTAATAAAATATTATTGTCTTTTGAAAAATGAAATAATATATGGACAATAAAAGGAATTATAATTAAATAGCTTGCAATTGATAAATCAAGCTTTAGACCATAAATAAAGATACCAATTTTATCTTCTAAATTAAGTTCGGAAAATTTTTGAAAGTGGTAAATCTCAAATATTAATTTTCCAAGAAGCATCAATAATAGAAAACTCAGAAATTGCTTAAAAAGAAGAGAAAGAGATTTGATCATACCTTAGCTAATTCAATAAAAAAGGGGAAATTAATCCCCTTGCAAAATTAATCAATTTAATTTTGAATTACTCATCCCACAATTTATCCAAAGTGTAATCAGATCCGGGAAGGCACCAAAAATCACCTTTTACATAGCGATAATCCATATTAACTTTTGAAATTTCAGCCATTTCAGTAATTGATAATTCGATATCAGCTGCAGCCAAATTTTCAATTAACCTCTCTTTTTTAACTGTTTTTGGAATTACTGAAACCCCTCTGTTAACCGCCCAAGCCAAAAGTAAAGAACCCATGCTAATACTCTTATTATCAGCAATTTGCATTAATATTTGATTAGTAAATAAAGCTGGCTCACCCTCAACTTTCCTATTCACTGGCCTATCAGATGACCCTAAAGGAGCATAGGCAGTCAAAATAATACTATGTAAGTCACAGTAAGATTTTAGTTGATTCTGCTGTAGAAACGGATGCATTTCAACCTGATTCACTTCCGGCATTATGCCTGAGTCGTCATATAAATTTTGAATCTTTTTGGCACTGAAATTAGAAACCCCAATATGCTTGGCCAACCCTGTTTTTTGTAATTCAATCATTGCTCTCCAAGTTTCAGTAAGCGGCACTTCCTTTAAACTTACCAATTCGGAGCCAATTGAAGGGAAATTTATTGTAGGAATCAATACAATTGGCCAATGAATTAAATATAAATCTAAATAACCAACTTTTAAATTATCAATACTTTTTTGAATGTTAGGTAAAACAAATTCAGTTTTATGTGCATTGTTCCAAAGCTTTGAAGTTACCCAAAGTTCTTCTCGAGTTACATCGCCAGCTTTGAAGGCATCATTAAATGCTTGGCCTATTTCTGGCTCATTGCCATAAAGTAGAGCACAATCAAAATGCTTATACCCAACATTTATGGCATCACGAATTACCTGATAAACCTCGCCAGGAGCCGATTTCCATGTGCCTAGGCCGAGTGCTGGCATTTTATCATCATTTTTAAATTGAAAATATTTCATAGAGAAATGTTAAAAAGTTTGAGTGTTTGTCAGTTTTGCAGTTTGATAATTTAAAACTTTTTGTTTGTTTTTTATTAAAATACCTCAAAACAAGATTGCAAAGAAACAATAAAATTTCGAATAAAATATCCTGAATTTGCAGTGAAAATTTGCTAAAAATAAGTATAAAAGTTCAATTCAGAGTTCCTGCTTGAGGGATAGAGGTATTGTTTAAGCTTTCCAGCTTTTTCAGCGGGAAGCAAGTGACGAAAGCCCGACCAATGGCGCAGTAATTGGCAATGCCCAAAACCAAAAAAAAAACCCACAATTGCTTGTGAGCTTTATTTTTAATTATTCAAAAAAAGATTATAATTTAGCTCCTTTTACGGTTTTGATAATACGAGCAGCAACTTTATAAGGATCAGCGGCAGAGTTTGGGCGACGGTCTTCTAACCAACCTTTCCAGCCTTTTTGCACTGCTGCCATTGGAATACGAATAGACGCTCCACGGTCAGAAACACCATAAGAAAACTGATCCCAGCGAGCAGTTTCGTGCTTACCAGTTAATCTTTTATCGTTATCAGGGCCATAAACTTCAATATGCTCATGAATTAGAGGAGCAAATGCCTCGCATATTTTATTATATATTTCTTGATTACCAGCAGTACGCAAAGCAGTATTTGAGAAGTTGGCATGCATACCTGAGCCATTCCAATCGGTATCGCCTAATGGCTTGCAATGGTAGTTTACATATACTCCATATTTCTCGCAAGTACGCTCTAATAGATATCTAGCCACCCATATTTCGTCACCAGCCTGGGCAGCTCCTTTAGCAAAACCTTGGAATTCCCATTGACCAGCTGCCACTTCTGCATTGATACCTTCAACATTCAAACCGGCTTGTAAGCATTGCTCCAAATGGTCTTCAATGATCTCACGACCGTATGTATTACGAGCACCTACTGAGCAATAATATGGCCCTTGAGGACGTGGGAAACCTTTTTCAGGGAAACCTAAAGGCAAATCTGTTTGTACATCATATAGGAAATACTCTTGCTCAAAACCAAACCAAAAGTCATTGTCATCATCTTCAATTAAAGCACGACCGTTGCTCTCATGTGCATTTCCTTTAGAATCCAAAACATCACACATTACTAAATAGGCTGGAGTTCCCAATTTTGAACGCTCTGGATCTGGGCAAATAAACACAGGTCTTAACTGGCAATCAGACGATCCACCTGGAGCTTGTTCTGTTGAAGAACCATCAAATGACCACATGTCACAGTCTTCCAATTTACCTGAAAAATTATTTTCAACTTTCGTTTTGCTTCTTAAGCTTTGAACAGGCTTGTAACCATCTAGCCAGATATACTCTAATTTTGCTTTTGCCATGAGATATGTACTTATTTTGAGATTTATTTATGAATTTTTCAATATCTAACACAAATTTAATAGACGTTTTTAATTTTTAAACATTTTTTCGAAAAGAATTAGTAGTTTTTTCAACCATTTAATTGTGTATTCAAAAAAATATAATTAAACAAATATTTTTTTGAGTTTAATAAATATAAAATTTCGGAAATTGACGAATTACATATTAACTATTAACGAAAAGTTGCGTTTTACAAAATTAAGATTTACAATTTCGACAAAATTTAAAATATTATTTTGTTTTAATTGAATTAGGTTAGCCATCAAAGTTTTCTGAATTATTAATATGTTGTATATTTAACCTTGATTATGAAAAAAGCTCAGAATTTCTAAAGATTATTTATATTTTTTGCTTTTTCAACTAACAAATAATAACAATTTACTTATAAATCAACTCCTTAAATTCATAAAAAGATAAAATGGCAATAGCTCGCTTCAAAGCATTAGAATTGGCCCAGTCTCGAGGCCAAGTACCTGTAAAAATTCATACAGATAAAGTTTCAGAATACTTCGGATCATTAACCTTTAGCAATGATGTAATGCGCTCATTATTAAGCCCTGAGGCCTATTTGAAAATTTCTAATGCCATTGAAGGCGGCAAGAAAATAGACAGAGAAGCCGCTGATGAAGTGGCTGCTGCTATGAAAAGTTGGGCGCTTTCAAAAGGTGTTACACATTATACTCACTGGTTTCAGCCATTAACAGGCTCAACTGCCGAAAAGCATGACTCTTTTTTTGATATTGACCCAAATACGGGTAAAGCGATTGAAAAATTCAAAGGTTCAGCCTTGGTTCAACAGGAACCTGACGCATCTTCCTTCCCGAATGGAGGTATACGATCGACATTTGAGGCACGTGGTTATACAGGTTGGGATCCCTCTTCCCCAGCATTTATCATGGAAAATGCTGCTGGTTCGGCAACGCTTTGTATTCCGTCTGTATTTGTAAGCTACACTGGCGAAGCCCTCGACTATAAAACGCCGCTTTTGAAATCAATCGAATTGGTTGATAAAGCAGCTACCTCAGTTATGAAAGAGCTTTTTGATAGAAACTGCTCAAAAATAACACCAACATTAGGAATTGAGCAAGAGTATTTTTTAATTGACGAAGCCCTTTTTAATGCTCGCCCTGATTTAATTATGACGGGTCGTACCGTATTTGGCCACTCTCCAGCAAAAGGTCAACAGCTTGAAGATCATTACTTTGGCTCTATCCCAAATCGAGTTAATACTTTTATGGTCGACTTCGAAAATGAGGCTTTGCGATTGGGAATTCCTATTCGTACCCGCCATAATGAAGTGGCACCAGCGCAATATGAGGCAGCTCCTACTTTTGAGGAAGTTAATTTGGCATGTGATCATAACGCATTATTGATGGATTTGATGTCAAAAGTAGCTGTAAAACACAAGCTAAAAGTACTTTTTCATGAAAAACCTTTTGCAGGCATCAATGGATCAGGCAAGCACAATAACTGGTCGTTAAGTACCGATTCGGGGGTAAATTTGTTGGCTCCAAGCTCAAAACCAAAAGAAAATTTGAGGTTTTTAGTGTTTTTTGTAAATATAATAAAAGCAGTTCATGACAATGCAGATTTACTGAGAGCCTCGATTGCTTCAGCTGGGAATGAGCATCGCTTAGGAGCCAATGAAGCACCTCCTGCTATTATTTCAGTTTTTATTGGCTCTGAAATGACTAGATTTTTAGATGATTTGGAAAATCTTTCCAGTATGCATGACATAAAACTGGATAAAGGCGATAATGTGTATTTGAAGCTGGGAATCAACAAAATACCAAGTTTAATGCTTGACAATACGGATAGGAATAGAACTTCGCCTTTTGCATTTACAGGTAATAAGTTTGAGTTCAGGGCAGTTGGTTCTGGGGCAAATTCAGCCGCACCAATGACTATTGTAAACACCATAATGGCCAACCAATTACAGCTATTTGAAAAAGATGTGACTGCGCTTTTGGAAGGCGAGGTAAAAAAAGAATTGGCCATAGTTGAGGTATTAAAAAAATATGTGAAGGAATCAAAATCGATACTTTTTGAAGGTAATGGATACTCTGATGAATGGGTGGCAGAAGCTGAAAAACGTGGCCTTTCCAATATAAAGTCAACAACAGAAGCTTTAGGCATATATTTAAAACCACAATCGATAAAATTATTTACCAAATTTGGCATCTATTCGGAGGTCGAAATGCATGCACGATACGAAATAGAATTGGAGTCTTATATTAAGAAAATACAAATTGAGTCGAGAGTAATTGGTGATTTGGCAATAAATCACATTGTTTCAACAGCTTTGAAATACCAAACCCAATTGGTTGATAATGTGCGTGGCCAAAAGGAAATTGGGATTGACGTTCAGTTTTATGCCCCTACTGTTGAAATGATTAAGAAAATATCAGAGTTTACTTCAAAAATATCCAATACATGTGCTGCAATGACTGAGGCTCGCAAAGAGGCTAATAATGAGGAAGATACAATAATTAGAGCACAAATGTACGGCAAAATAAAAGACGATTATTTTGAAGAAATAAGATATTGTGTTGATAAATTAGAGTTGATAATTGATGATGATGAATGGCCTTTGCCAAAATATAGAGAGTTGTTGTTGATTAAATAGATTTTCAAAAATCAAAAAAAAGAAAAGAGGGGCTATCAATTAACAAAATAAACAAAAATATTTTATCGAATAAAAAATGAAAATATTATAGTATTAAATCTTTTTGATTCTAGGTAATACCCCAAAACAAAAAAGTACTAAAAAACATAAACATGCAATACAAAAACGAAGGTTACGACCCAAAAGAAATAGCCCAATTACGCCAAGAATGTGAAAATGAAGGTAGCACATTTGTTTACTTCGAAGACGAAGAAGACTTTGGACATTCGGCTGACGAATACGCTCACTTTCAGTTTGTTGGTGACTTTAATGGACAAGAGGTAATTTATGATGCGGTAATTTATACCCTTCGATTGCACCATAGTTCACTTGTTTATGAGGCTGCCGAGAAAAAAGCCATGAAACATTTTCCCCTTTATATTCCTATGGAAAATAGAGATGAAACCTACCAAGCTAACGAGGCTCTAGATGAAGAAGTGGAATTGATGATAACTGAATTAATTGAGGAAATTGAGGAAAATGAAGAAATAAAAGTGGCCGAAAACGTAGAGGTTGATGAAGACTTTGAATATGGAGTTGGCCTTGATGTTTGTTTAAATGTAGAAGAAATTGATGATGAGGTAGTTGAAAACTTTATTGAAGATTTTTTGGCAAAAAAATTAGATTTAGATAAAACCCTATACTCGTTTTCAGGTGAAGAAGATGAAGAGGAATAGCCTTTATTTATTATTATATCTAAAAACTATCTAGTAAAATAATATGGCCGAAAATTCTGGTTTTTTAGCAGCTATCCCAATCTGGTTAAAAAAGATTGGGATAGTTATTTTATTTTTTATTTGCTATTTAATTTTCGTTGGTGGAATCATATACGGTGCCGAAGTTATTTTATCAAAACAACTAGTCGTTAGTGATGCTACTTTTAGAGAAATGGTAAAAACTGACTCAAAATACATGCTTTTGAATATGTTTTTTAATTTTTCGGCTACCGTTTTATTAATATTTATATTTTGGCAATTTGTCATAAAAAAATCTTTCCCTGAAATTGGTTTTATTGATAACTCTTGGCTTAAAAACCTAGTAATGGGCATGTTATGTGGTGTAATCGCTATAAGTTTGGGTTTTCTTCTATGTATTATGTTTGGTTTTGTAAAAGTTCAATCTCTGGCATTCAGCCCACCTGACTTTACAAATTACATTCTAATTTTTGCAATGGTAGCCATTGCGGAAGAGTTAATGACACGTGGCCTCATGCTCTCTACCCTAATGGATGGTATGAATGACTATTTGGCACTATTAATTGTAGCGTTAATATTTGGGGCGATGCATTTATTCAATGAAAATGTAACTACGCTCAGTTTTATCAATATATGTGTTGCAGGTATATTTTTAGGCATTTCATATATTCACAATCGATCACTTTGGTTCCCTATCGGGCTTCATTTTACGTGGAATTTTTTCCAAGGACCAATATTCGGTTATGAAGTATCTGGCCATAAAAATATTAGCATTGTTGAACAAACCATTCATGGCAACGATACATTTACTGGAGGCGAATTTGGTTTCGAAGGCTCAATCATTGCTTTACCGATTATGATAGTGGCTATTTTGGCAATTCATTTGTACTATTTGCGAGAAAGTAGCATTTTAAATAATAAACAATAAAGTATATACTTTTAGTATATTATTTTTATATTTGTAAAAAAATAAATTAATGAAAACATTGTCATTAAAATTAGAAAATAGACTTTTTGAAGAAGTTGAAGATTTAACAAATTCAATGAAACTAGCCCGAAATAGATATATAAATGAGGCAGTTGAATTTTATAATTCATACAATAAAAGACGGCTCTTGAAGGCTCAAATTGAAAAAGAACAAATTTTAATAGGCAATAAGTCGCTAGAAATTTTACATGAATTTGAAGCATTGGACGATGAATTGCCTGAATATTAATTATGAATTTAGAAATATATAAATTTGAAATTTGGCTAGCAAATTTGAATTCATCAAAAGGAAATGAGCTAGGAAAAGTAAGGCCAGTGGTTGTAATCCAATCTGATATGCTAAATAAAGGGAATCCAACTACTATTATTTGCCCAATGTCGAGTAATATAATTATGGGAACAAAAGTTTTAAGAATAAATCTAGATAAAAATCAACTTGATAAACCAAGTGTTATTTTGGTAGATCAAATAAGAGCAATTGATAACCAGCGGTTTATATCCAAAATCGGGGAATTAACCAAAGAACAAGCAAATCTACTAAATCGAAACCTAATAACTGTACTTGATTTGGGTCAATAATTTCAAATCGATTATTAAATAAAAAAATGAAATTCACCGGAACAGAAAATTACATTGCCACTCAAGAGCTGCAAATAGCTGTAAATGCGGCAGTTATCTTACAAAAACCATTACTGATTAAAGGTGAACCCGGCACTGGAAAAACCATGCTGGCCTATGAAGTGGCAAAAGCTCTGGGTAAAAAGTTATATACTTGGCATATTAAGTCGACTTCTACAGCTATGCAAGGCTTATATGAGTATGATGCGGTAAGTAGGCTGCGTGATTCTCAGCTGAACGAAGGTGACATTAATGATTTGGAGCATTATATCAAAAAAGGTAAACTTTGGGAAGCTTTTGATGCAGACGAGCAAGTAGTACTTTTAATTGATGAAATTGATAAAGCTGATATTGAATTTCCCAACGATTTACTTCATGAATTGGATAAAATGGAATTCTATTGCTATGAGCTAAAGCGCACTATTTCAGCCAAATACAGGCCAATTGTAATCATAACTTCCAATAATGAAAAAGAATTGCCCGATGCTTTTTTACGACGCTGTTTCTTTCATTTTATAACTTTCCCCAATAAGGAAACCATGCAACAAATTGTGGATGTCCATTTCCCGGCTTTGGAACAAGAAATGATTACACAAGCCATGGGATTATTCTTTGGCATAAGAGAAGTAAAAGCCCTTAAAAAGAAGCCAAGCACTTCAGAACTAGTTGATTGGATAAAACTTCTATTAGCTGGTGGTGTATCCGCTGACTTATTGGACGACTTCAAAACCAATACCGAAATACCTCCCTACATCGGTTCACTTTTGAAAAATGAGCAGGATATGTTGTTGTATGAGGGGCTGAGGAAGGGTGTTAGGCGGTATTGAAAATTGTCTGAATCAGGATTAATTTGATTAAAAGATTAACCAGATTTTTTTTTAAAATGAATTAAATCTACAAATCTTACAAATTTATAAATCTTGCAAATTATGATTCAGACAAAAAGAGAGTTTGAGGAAGCGTGTTAGGCTGTATTGATTTTAGATTTCAGAATTTTTTTTTATAGATTTAAACAGAAAATTAATAATAATGATATGAATTTTGGAGCAATAAGTATCGACAAAGAAATAATGAGTGGAACACCTGTATTTGCAGGAACAAGAGTGCCTATTCAAAACCTATTCGATTATATTGAAGGCGGTGAAGATTTATCAGAATTTTTGGATGATTTCCCATCTGTGACTGAGCAAATGGCTATTGCTGTTTTGGAAATGGCAAAACATAGCTAAAAATTGAAGAATTGGAAATATCAATCTATTCAAGCGAAAAAGTAAAATAAATTTTGAGTATTTAAAGTAAAAACTAAACTGATATCTATAAAAACTAAACTACTATATGGCATTACCAACCTCTTTTGAAAGTCTTTGCATTCCTGTTTTGGAAATTATTGAAAATAAAGGCCGAGGGCATTCAACAAATCTTAGAGGAGTATATTCAAATATTAGTGATAAATTAAATTTAAAGAAATCTGAAATTGATGCAGAAATTGAAGAAAATGTTTTTTTAATAAAAGAAATGTTAAAAATAGTTAGAGATAGTCTTATAGGTGCGGGTTGGTTAAAGGGGAATTCGAATTCATTTGAATTAAAACCAAAAGGTAGGGCATTTTTAAAACTTGCAAAAGCCCAAAAAGTGTTTGATTTCTCAATTATTGATTATAATATTACATATGATTACTATGAATTTCTCAAAAATAGAGATTACAATATTACGGTAAACGAAATTGAATATACCGCAAAGGGGTGGGAAAGAAAGGTTTTTAAGTTTGCTGAAGAATTCAATGAAAACAATAATAAATCAAAATCA
>JANMZR010000409.1:0-3012 GCA_031383555.1 Cytophagaceae bacterium
GACACCCTATATGGATGAGGCCAAATTATGCGATAGAATTGCCTTAATTCAAAATTCCAAAATATTGGATATTGATACGCTAGAGGGTATTTTGAGTAAAAATAAGCAAAACTTATGGGCGGTTAGTGCTGCTGGAAATCGTTACGAATTGATGAAGGATTTGCGAGCCTTTTCTGAGACAATTAGTTGTTTTGCGTTTGGGCAAAAGCAACATTTGCAAATGAAATCCTCTGAAGTAGATAGCCAAAATTTAACACAATATTTAAATAGAAAAGGATATCAAGGTATTGAAATTGAGGTGATTAAACCTGATATTGAAGATACATTTATAAAATTGATGCAAGAAAATTGAAAATAATTCAATGATTAATTTTCGGAAAAAAAGATATGGATAACGAAATAAATACGGTAATCTCTACAAAAAACTTGAGCCGTAAATTTGACAATTTTATCGCAGTAGATAATATCACATTTGATGTAAAAGCTGGTGAAATTTTCGGATTTTTAGGTGCAAATGGTGCGGGTAAAACTACAGCTATGCGTATTTTATGTGGTCTTCTATTGCCAAGTTCAGGTGAGGCAAAAGTCGCTGGTTTTGATGTATATAAAGAAAATGAAAAGATAAAGAAAAATATTGGTTACATGAGTCAAAAGTTTTCGCTTTATGAAAACCTTACTGTAAAAGAGAATATCGAGTTTTTTGGCGGAATATATGGTTTAACAAAAACTGAATTAAAAGATAAAGGTAATGATTTACTGAAAAGGCTAGGTATGGAAAAGGAGTCTTATAAGTTAGTGGGTTCATTACCATTGGGTTGGAAGCAGAAAATTAGCTTTTCTACCGCCATTTTGCATCAGCCTAAAATTGTGTTTTTGGATGAACCAACTGGTGGTGTGGACCCGATTACACGTAGGCAGTTTTGGGATTTGATTTATGAAGCCACAACTTCTGGCATTACTGTTTTTGTAACTACACATTATATGGATGAGGCCGAATATTGTGACCGAGTTTCCATAATGGTCGATGGTGCCATTTCGGCACTGGATACACCCAATAACATGAAAAATCAATTCGAAACTAATTCAATGGAAGGTGTTTTTCTGAAATTAGCCAGAGCTGCAAAAAGAGGAGCTTCTTAATGTAAAAGCAATATTTGATCTAAATCAAATCGAAAACAATCGAAAATATATGATTAAGTCAATAGAATTTAAACCACCAAAAAGTACTCCCCCAACGGGGGCGGGGGGGCTTTTCTACGCTTTCATCAAAAAAGAATTTTGGCATGTATTACGAGATACCCGAAGCTTGGTGATTTTATTGGGTATGCCAGTAATGATGATGCTTTTGTACGGTTTTGCGCTTTCAAATGAGGTGAAAAACTCAAATATTGGCATTTTGGACCTTTCTAAAGACGAAAGTACAGTTTTTCTTACCAACCGAATCGAGCAAAGTAGGTATTTCACCATCACTAAAAATTTAAAAAGAGAGTCAGAGATTGAGGATAATTTCAAAAAAGGGAATATCCGAATGGCTGTGATTTTCCCACCCAATTTTAGAAAAGAATTATTACATGGAAATAAAGCCCAAATCAGGCTAATTGGTGATGCTTCTGACCCCAATACTGCAAATATTATGATCAATTATGCTTCAGCAATTATTCGAGATTATCAAAATGAAATTTTTGGCGAATTAAAATTGCCTTATACTATTGAACTGGAAACCAGCATGTTATACAATCCAAAGCTGCAAAGTACCTTTAATTTTGTGCCAGGAGTTATGACGCTCATCCTTATGCTTTTGGGTGCGATGATGACCTCCGTATCGATAGTGAAAGAAAAGGAGCGAGGCACCATGGAAATATTGCTGGTATCGCCCATGAAGCCATTAATGGTGGTGATTACCAAAGCCATTCCTTACCTTTTGCTTTGCTTTGTAGATGTACTTTTGATCCTTCTATTGGCCTATACCGTTTTGGATATGCCTGTTCGTGGCAATTTATTTTTGCTTTTGGCCGAGTCTATTTTATTCATTTTTACTACTTTGTCTTTAGGTTTGCTCATTTCAAATTCGGTAGATAAACAACAAACAGCCATGTTTTTGTCGTTAGTTGGGCTTTTAATGCCTTCACTTATTTTTAGCGGCTTTATGTTTCCGTTGGAAAATATGCCTTTACCATTGAAATTGATTTCTAATATAGTGCCAACCCGCTGGTTCTACAGTATCATCAGTACAATTATGGTGAAAGGCCTAGGTTTTGCATTTGTTTGGAAGCAAACTTTAATTCTTTTAGGAATGACTCTTTTCTTTTTGGCAATGGCTTTGAAAAAGTTTAAGATTAGGTTGGAATAGGGATAGTCAAGGAAGCAGAGAGGTAAAGATGAAAAAGGCAAGAAGGCAAGGTAGCAAATACCCAATAAACTAGTAGGTTTTCAAATTTTCAGACATGTAAACTTCCATACTCACGTAAAAAACAACTCATAACTAAAATACATGCAAAATTTAAAACATATCTTAAGAAAAGAATTTCGGCAGATTTTTAGGAATAAGTCGATTCTGAGAATGATGTTGATGATGCCTATTATTCAGTTGATTTTGATCCCTTTGGCCGCTGATTATGAGATTAAACACCTGTCAATCAGTGTGATAGATCAAGATCATTCTTCATATTCGCAGCGGTTGATTAATAAATTAACAGCCTCGAATTATTTTCAATTGGCTGGTTTGCCAAATTCATATTCCCAGGCGATGGACGATGTGGGCAATAATAAAACTGATTTAGTTCTCACAATTCCTTCCTATTTTGAGAAAACTTTGATCAAAGAAAATAAAGCAAAGCTGCATTTGGCGGCCAATGCAGTGAGTAATGTAAAAGCTGGCTTAGGCACTAGCTATGCCATGCAAATAATCAATGATTTTAACAATGAAATCCGTAATGAATGGGTGCAAATGCCCCGTTTCAATGAAATGCCAATGATTGAAGTCAGTTCAAGCAGTTGGTATAACCCACATAC
>JANMZR010000425.1:0-16484 GCA_031383555.1 Cytophagaceae bacterium
CATATTTTGAAAGCATCACGAATCGGGAGAACCCTAAGCCTTACACCGAGCCAGTTTCCAAGTACATGATTCATATTTCTGAAGGGAGATTAGCTTTCGTAAAAGCCGATGCCATCTTGCTAAGTGATGGACAGCCCAAAGCTCACAACATGGATTTTTTTGTACTGATGAAAGTTGACGGTGCTTGGAAATTTTTAAGTGGCTCTTTTACAAGTGTTCCAATAAAATAAATTATGCAACTATACCTTTTATTGATTTGTAACCCCTCAGTATTTTTTCTATCTTTCAATAAAAAAATCAAATTTTAAAATGAAAAAAACAACTTTGACGCTTTTATTAGGATTTTTGTTCCATCTTGTTTTTGCACAACAAAATCTGCCTAAAGGCATTACTAAAACCAATAGTTACCCATCACTCCTGCAATTATCTAAAGAATTACGAGCCCTGGAACGCACCAATTTATCAAGTGGTGTGCCTGATTACCGCAGTAAAACCATCCTAAAAATTCAGCAAACAATGGGTCAGTACAAAGCCCGTCATGCCAATATGGACACTACTGGCTGGTCAACAGAACAAAGGGTTGATTATGTATTGGTTCTTGCCGAAATGAATGCCTTGGATTATAATTGCCGCATTTTGAAACCGTGGGTTCGTGACCCAGCATTTTATGCCATTATTTTTAATGAACAAAGTGATACACCTGAACACGAAGGACCCACCAGTTTTGCAGCCATAGAATTGTGGAAGTGTTCTTTTCCGCTTTCAACTGAAGCCGAAACGCAATTGACGTCACAGTTGAAAATAATTCCACCATTATATGAGCAGGCAAAAATTAATCTCACAGGCAATGCAAAAGATTTATGGATTGCAGGCATTGGGAATATAAAAGACCAGCTACCGATGCTGGACGATTTGTCAAAGAAAACAACGGGTAACAGCTCCGAATTAAAAGAGGCCATTGCCAACGCAAAAGCTGCTACTGAAAACTTAGCGCAATGGTTAGAAAAAGAACGCCCGAAAAAAAATGGCGCATCAGGTATTGGCAAAGACACTTATACCTGGCATTTGAGGAATGTCATGATGATTCCGTTTTCGTGGGACGATGAAGTAACCTTGTTAAAACGGGAGTTAACTCGTGCTTATGCTTCTTTACAATTAGAAAAGGAACGCAATCGCCATCTACCAGAGTTAAAAGCATTTTCAACCCTAAAGGAATACACGCATGGAACGGATTTAGCAGTCAACCAATTAATGGACTTTTTAAAAAAGAAAGAAATTATGCCAGTGAAAGATTATATGGAGCCGGAACTGCGTAAGAATATTGGACAATATATTGTGGAAGACAAACGGAATTTTTTTGCTAATATCAGCTTTCGTGCACCAGCGGTGTTGTATTCACATTCCACCCACTGGTTTGAAATTGCCCGATTAAGGGAGGAACCCCACACCAGCTTATTTCGAAAAGAAGCCTTGCCTTACAATTTATGGATGCAACGTTCAGAAGGTTTGGCAACCAGTCTTGAAGAAACTTTTATGCACGCTGGCTTTTGGGATGCCAATCCACGTGCCCGTGAATTGGTTTGGATTATGTTGGCTCAGCGTTGTGCCCGTGGCTTGGCGTCACTATATGCTCAGGCAAATATGATTAATTATGAGCAAGCAAGAAAATTTCAAGTAGAATGGACGCCAAAAGGATGGACGGGCGATGAAAGTTTAGTGGGCTTTGAACAGCATTTGTATTTACGTCAACCGGGTTATGGCTGCAGTTATGTAACGGGTAAATATTTTATTGAAAAGCTGATGATGGACATGGGGCGTTTGCAACAAAACGATTTTACACTTTATAATTTCTTTGAAAAATTTTATAACGTTGGAATCATTCCCGTTTCATTAGTCGGCTGGCAAATGACAGGGAATGATGAGGAAATAAAAAAAATATTAAAAAAATGAAAAAAAATAACATTTTCCTGCTCTTTTTACTCATTCCTTTTGCTGTTTTAGCCCAAAAACCAAGAGCCCGAGATATTGGTATACCATTTAACGGCAATACTGGTAAATATAATGCTATTACTGATGTAAAAGGCGTTGAAGTTGGGTATAGCACCATCATTTCAGGACAAGGCAAAAACATAAGAGGCAAAGGGCCTGTACGCACTGGCGTTACGGCTATATTGCCAAGAGGCAGGAATAACAATCCTGTATTTGCCAATTGGCATTCGTTGAATGGCAATGGTGAAATGACCGGCACCACTTGGGTAACAGAATCCGGTTTTTTAGAAGGCCCTTTGATGATAACCAATACTAACAGCGTGGGAGTGGTAAGAGATGCTGTGCTAAAATGGTATGTAAAAACAGGGTGGTATAAAGAAGATTTTTGGTACACCTATCCCGTGGTGGCAGAAACCTACGATGGTTTTTTAAATGACATTTATGGCTTCCATGTAAAAGAGGAAAATGCTTACGAAGCATTAGACAGCGCCAAGCCAGGTTTTATAAAAGAAGGAAATGTAGGTGGTGGCACCGGAATGATGTGTTTAGGCTTTAAGGGTGGCACGGGTACTTCTTCAAGAATTGTAAAAATAAAAGACTCTACCTATACCGTTGGTGTATTGGTACAATCAAATTTTGGAGCCAAAAAGAATTTTACTGTAGCTGGGGTTCCTATTGGTGCGGCCTTAAAAGATACGATGAATTATGAATTTAAAGCCGCACCATCATATAAGCCTGGGGATGGTTCCATTATAGTAGTGGTGGCCACTGATGCCCCTTTACTGCCCCATCAACTTAAAAGAATTGCAGCTCGAGTTCCATTGGGAATAGGCATTGTTGGCGGCCGGGGCGAAAATGGTTCAGGTGATATTTTCATTGCATTTTCTACCGCAAACCCATCCGCTTTTCAACGTGAAAATTTTACAAAAATTGACGAATTACCCAACGATTTAATCAATCCATTATTTGATGCAACGGTCCAAGCTGTTGAAGAAGCTATTATCAATGCAATGGTAGCAGCAGACACCATGGAGGGCATAAATGGAAACAAAGCTTTTGGACTCCCGCATAAATTAGTGATAGATTTGTTGAAAAAATACAATAGAATAAAATGACAATATTTTATAAACCACTTCTGAAATAGAAGTAAGATAAGTAGCTGTTTCCAGAAATTTTTAATAAAAAAGTAAAAAAACAAATGGCAAAAGAAATCAAAACTTTACCCGCACTGTCCGAAAATACTTTCCTGTGATATTTCATTTTATTGCCTTGGACCTTGCTTATAAATTTTACCTTCGGTAAATAAATCCCCACCTTCGGACAGTTTTCATAGGGCTTCGTCCTAGATGTGTTTTTAGTTTAGTGTTTTAATTGTTGATTTGAATATTATTAATTTTTTTATTTCTAAAACAAAAAATAAAATGAAAACTAACAAACTTTTCCCGATCCTGGCAATTATAATTGCCTTATTTTCAACACTAATTAAAGTTCAGGCTCAAGCGGCAAATTATGAAATTGCCCCACAAGAGTATGTTGACCTTTCAGAAAAAGCGTTAAACCAAGTCATCAAATTTGAATTTGATGCTTGGGCGGCTATTCTTGCTGATGATGTGGAGTTTTGGTTTCCTGATGGCGATAACAACACCCGCACCAAATTGGTCGGCAAAAAAGCGGTTATTGATTGGTGGAAAAACTGGAAAGCAACTTCGGGTATCAAATCTATGACCATGGACGAAGCAGTCTTTCTTCCAGTAAATGCCCTAAAACCTACTTCAGGCTCTAAACTAACTGGCAACCTTGTCATTAGCTATTTCACTAATCATTTAGTCTTTGCCACTGGCATTGCCAATCTTAGAATGAACTTTGTTACGCATTTCAATACAAACAAAAAGATAGACCGCTACATCACCACGTATGACCGCTCCCTCCTAATCAAGGCGATGGGCAGAGATATTTTGCAAAAAAAGTAAACCAAAATACAGGCTTAGCCCTTCTCTGAAGTCTATATTTTAAATAAATACGGGGTAGCCGAAATCCGATTAGTGTAGGCAATAAAATCTCAACTCAATAAAAATGAAATCAATCAAATTTTTCTCAATGTTGGCAATCGTAATTGCTTCTTTTTGGGTTGAAACGGCGGCTATCGGTCAACATTTTACGCCTAAAAAATTACACGAAGCCACTATTTCCAGCCTGCACACGGCCATGCAAAAGGGTAAACTTACCGCCGTTGAGCTTGTGCAACTTTATCTCGACCGAATTGAAGCCTACGATAAGCAAGGGCCGTTTATTAATGCCCTTATTATGGTGAATCCCAAAGCTTTATCCGAAGCTCATCAACTCGACTCGCTCTATAAAGCAACAGGAAAATTTGTGGGGCCGCTCCACGGGATTCCAGTCATCGTGAAAGACAATTATAATACCTTCGACATGCCAACAACAAATGGAACGTTGGCAATGAAAAATTCTATTCCACCCAACGATGCTTTTGTGATTCAAAAAATCAGGCAGGCTGGTGCTATCATAATTGCCAAGTCAAACCTTTCCGAGTTTGCCCAATCTGGCAACTTTTCGGTAAGTTCAATTCTGCCAGGCTATTCAAGGAACCCTTATGATACCCGGCGTACTACAGCAGGGTCGAGTGGTGGAACAGCCGCTGCCGTGGCTGCCGACTTTGGCACCATCGGCTTAGGTACCGACACAGGCAGTTCGATTAGGGGCCCGGCTGCTCACCAGAGCTTGGTTGGGTTTCGCTGTACGCTTGGGTTAATTAGCCGCAATGGTATTGCACCGCTCGCTCTTACCAATGACATGGGTGGCCCCATTTGCCGAACTGTGGAAGATGCAGTGCGGGTACTCGAAGTGATTGCGGGTTACGACAAAGCCGATTCAGTAACCCGGTTAAGTAATGGTAAAATTCCAGCAAGTTATATGGCTTTTTTAGATAAAAATGGCTTAAAAGGAGCCAGAATTGGGGTTTTTAGACAGCTTTGTAACCCTGCCAAAGCCGACTCGCAAGTGGTGGCTTTGTTTAATAATGCCCTTAATGAGTTGCGGCTTGCTGGGGCCACCATTATAGACTCGGTCAGAGTCATGGAACTCGATACAATTAACAAATCGAATGATACGATTCCGCAGCTACGACGTGATTTCAATAAGTACCTAGCCAATTTAGGCCCCAATGCTCCACATAAAACGCTCGAGTCAATCATCAAATCGAAGCAGTACCATCCCTTTCTTGAAAAATTTCTGCTCGATTCCAATGCCGACACGCTGGCCCCGGAATCGCACAAGGGCTGGCAAAAGAACCTTGCCCTCCGTGAGCGATTACGCCAATTATTGCTCCGGGCAATGGATTCGACACAGGTTGATGTGCTGGTTTACCCATCGTTCAGTTATCCGCCCAGGCTCATTGGCGACTTGAACACACCGTCGGGCACAAACAACAACGCTCTATCGCCACCCACGGGCTTTCCTGCGTTCACGGTGCCAATGGGCTTTACTTACAACAACTTACCAGCCGGTTTGCAGTTCTTTGGTCGCCCTTTCAGCGAGCCAACACTCATTAAATTGTGTTACGCCTATGAACAGGCAACTCACCACAGGTTCCCACCTGAATCAACCCCACCCTTGCGGAAAAAGAAACGAAAATTGGGCAGCAGTTTACATTAGGCTAAGCCTACATTCAAAAAACGGAGAAGCCGAAAACCGAATAGAGTAAGCAATAATTTTAAAAAACTAAGAAAATGACAAACGAAAACAATGTTAAAACAATCGAAACGCTCTACGCTGCCTTTGCCGTTGGCGATGTGCCAAAGGTACTTGCAGGCTTAGACGAAAAAGTGGTTTGGAACGAAGCGGAAGGAAATATGTATGCTGACGGAAATCCTTATATCGGACCGCAAGCAGTCTTAAATGGCGTTTTTGCTCGTATTGGTGCAGATTATGAGTATTTTAATCTGGTTAATATTGAGTTGCACGAAATGTTCAATAATCAAGTGCTTGCCACTTTACGCTACCAAGCAAAATTAAAGAATAATGGTGCAACTTATGATGCCCAAGTAGCTCATTTTTGGACATTAAAAGACGGAAAAGCTATTGCTTTTCAGCAATATTTAGATACTAAGAAAGTAGCTGATGCAATAGCCAAATAATTATAAAAAACAAAAAACGGAGCAGCCGAAAACCGTTCCTGTAGCTATCGGAAAGAGTAGGCAATAATAATTTAAAAAAAAAGAAAATGAAAAAAATCAATTTACTACTTGCTTTAAGTATATCGTTAGGTATAGCTTCTTGCAACAATGGTAGCGAAAAAACTACTACTGCAGAAACCAAAGACACTGCAAACACTAAAGCTATTGAGCCCGCCCAAACTGGCCCCACTCTGCCGATGGATGTGGTAACTATTTATCATACCGTAAAAGATTACAAGCAATGGCGGCCAGGTTTTGATGCGGATTCAGTAGCAAGAAATGCAAGTGGTTTATCATTTGTAGCAGTGGAAAGATCTGCGGATAAGCCAAATGATGTAAAAATAGTTTTGGCCCCATCTGATATGGCTAAAGCAAAAGCATTTGTGGCTGACCCCAGATTAAAAGATGTAATGGACAAGTTAGGCGTATCTACTAAGCCTGTAGTAAATTTCTGGAGCATAATAAGATTCAATCCAGAAAAGAGAGTACCCGGTGGCGTTTTACATGAGTTTACTTTTAAAGTGAAAGATTTTGATGCTTGGGAAAAAGTATTTGATAGCGAAGGGGTTGCAACTAGACAAGCCAATGGATGGGAGGATATCGTTTTAGGAAGAGGAACAGACGACCCCAATATGGTGCACATTGTATTCGGAGTTACAGATATGGCCAAAGCCAAAGCAAGAGCGGCCAGCCCTGAACTTAAAAAATTAACGGAAGTGGCAGGCGTCCTTGGTAAACCAACTATTACATTTTATAATGACGCTTCCAAATAAGCATAAACTTTTAAAGAGCCTGCTAAAACAATTTGTTTCAGCGGGTTTTTTCATTAAATGATATGTTCTTGATTATAAAAGATTTCATATCAATTGATGGATAAATTTGAAGAGAGAGGCCCAACCATTATTTGGCTCTCTTGGACAATACCTTTGCTCTTAACTGAAATTGTATTATGCTGGAAAAAGAAATAAAACAATGGCAAAAGAAACCAAAACTATACCCGCACTGTCTGAAAGTGCTTTTCTGCGGTATTTCAATTTTATTGCCTTGTATTTTGGACAAGGATTGTCCTGGGGTATATTATTGTTGGCCATACCAGCTTGGTTGGCAATGAATGGCAAATCACCAGGAGAAATTGCAGGTTTTGCCGTTGCCGTTAGCTTACCGCCGAGTTTTAAGTTTATTGTAGCTCCATTAATGGATCGTTATACTTATTTAGCCATGGGGCGTAAACGACCTTGGATACTTTTAGCACAATTGGGATTAATAGGCAGTTGCCTTTTGATGGCTTATATTCCCTCCCCCTTAAACAACCTTAGTCAATTAATGGTGGCAGGTTTTATAGTTAGTTGTTTGGCATCGATTTTTGATGTGGCTACCGATGGTATGGCAGTAGATATTATACCAATACCCGAACAAGCAAAAGCGAATGGTTTAATGTGGGGGTCCTTGATGATAGCTATGTCTGCTGCCTTGGCAGCTGGCACTTGGCTACTCAACACATATGATTTTAGTTCCGCTATGTTGACGCTTGGAGTCGTTATAGGTAGTATTATGTTGGTACCCTTACTATTAAGAGAACGACAAGGCGAGAAGTTTTTGCCTTGGACAGCGGGTACCGCATTGCCAGAAACCAAACAATTGCAACTAAGCAATTGGCATTCAATTTTTAAAGCTTTATACAGTGTATTTAGTTTACGTAACTCATTATTATTAGCGGCACTATTATTTATGGCAAAAGGAGCTTTTAATTATATAGAAGCTCTGCTTCCCATTTTTACTGTAAAGGCCTTAGGCTGGACCAATGCAGACTATGCTCAATATTATTCAACAGCGTCATTAATAGGCGGTATTAGTGGGATGCTCATAGGTGGTATGTTGATAGATAAGTTTGGCAAGAAAAAGATAGTAAATATTTGCTTTATCGGTATGCTCCTAAGTACTTCAGTCTTGGCATTTTTCCAACCCTTTTGGACACATACTACTTTTATTTATGGTTATATGATAATTTATAATGTTATATATACTTTTTCAAGTATTGGTTTTTTTGCTATTGCTATGCAATGCTGCTGGAAGAAAGTTTCGGCAAGCCAGTTTACTTTATATATGACTATCTGTAACCTTGGGCGTGCTGCCTTTACTGCCTTAATTGGGCCTATTAAAGCAAATTTTGATTGGCCATTTACGCTTTTTGCGTCTGCAATTATGATTGTGATGGCTTGGTTTCTGTTTCAGTTTTTAGATATTGATAATCAAGTAAAGGGTGTGGCTGCTTTGGAAAAAAAGGATTTAGAAAACGAAGCAAAATTGATGATTGCAAGCACGTAGTATTCAATTTTTAAAAAAATAAAACGGTAAAAAAATGAAACAAACGGCAACCAAAGAATTAAATACCTTTTCGGAAGGTTCGGAGGCAAATGCCTCACAGAAAACCACTCCTTTCCCCGCCCTTGCCGAGCACAAAAATTTAAGGTATTTCTCTTTTATTGCTTTGTATTTTTCGCAAGGTATTCCAGAGGGTATTACATGTTTTGCCATTCCCGCCTGGATGGCGATGAATGGCAAATCAGCCAGTGAAATAGCGACTTACGGGGCAATAATTGTGCTTCCATTTAGCCTTAAAATCTTGTTGGCCCCCATGATGGAACGCTTTACCTTCTTGCCCATGGGACGAAGACGACCATGGTTGCTCTTTGGGCAATTGGGTATTTTTTGCAGCTTAATCGGCTTATCCTTTGTGCCAGACCCTCTGAATAACCTTACTTTACTAATAGCTGCTGTGTTGTGCGTGCATGTTTTTATTATATTTCAAGACATTGCTACTGATAGTTTGGTGATTGATATTGTACCTCTTGATCAGCAAGGGAAAGCCAATAGCTTTATGTGGGGTTCCAAAACGGTGGGGATCTCTATCGCTTTGGCAGCAGGTAGCTGGCTCATCAATCACTATGGGTTTTCCAATGCGGTACTATTGCTATCGACTTCTACTTTTTTTATCATTTTGTTGCCACTTTTGTTGCGGGAGCGGCAGGGTGAAAAACTATTGCCATGGTCGTTAGGTGCTACTTCACCCGAAGCGGCACTGCTCAAAATAGATAGCTGGGGCAAACTCTTCTTATCCTTTAAGCAAGTGGTTTTATTACGCAATACCTTATTGATTTGTCTTATTGTATTTATGTCCAAATGTGCATTGACCTATATAGAAACCTTGCTTCCCGTTTTTAGCATCCAGGAACTTGGCTGGAACAACGTTAGCTATTCCAATACCTATTCAACTTCCAAATTGGTGGGTGGTGTTATCGGGATGGTGATGGGGGCGCTTCTCATAGCCCGTTTGGGTACTGTAAGAATGTTCCAAATTTGCCTTCTTCTGGCAGGATTGCTCACTGCATCTATGGGAGTTTTTAAGTTATTTTGGCAAAATGCTAATTATGTTTCGGCATTTATTGCCATTTTTAATTTAATGTGGACATTAATTACAATTAGTCAACTAGCTACCGCCATGCAAGTTTGTTGGAGGCGGGTTTCTGCCTTACAATTTACCTTTTTCATGTCCCTGGCCAACGTTGGAATGGCTGCAGGATCAGCACTTTTCGGATACTTTCGTAGCCATTTCGGTTGGCAAATCATCTTTTTGGTTTTCACTGTCATGGTTGTTGGGGTAGCTGTCTTGTTGCAGTTTTTGAAAATAAATACCCATTTGCAACAAGTGGATGTTTTAGAAAAAAACTATATAGAAAGCGAAGCAAAATTGATGAATGCAAGCATATAGGAAATATTTTTAAAAACATAAAACAGTTTAATCAAAAAATGAAACAAACGGCAACCAAAGAATTAGTCAAAATCATCACTGCATCGTCCGTAGGCACGTTGATTGAGTGGTACGACTTTTACGTGTTCGGAAGTTTATCTGTTATTATTTCTACGCAGTTTTTTCCAAAAGAAAATCCTGCCGCCGCATTTTTGGCAACCTTGGCAACCTATGCCGCAGGTTTGGTGGTAAGGCCTTTTGGGGCGTTATTCTTTGGCAGATTAGGCGATTTGATTGGCAGAAAATACACGTTTATGGTTACGCTTTTGCTCATGGGCGGCTCTACTTTTGCCATTGGTTTAGTGCCAACCTACCAAAGCATTGGTTTTATGGCTCCCCTTATCATTCTCATTTTAAGGCTGTTGCAAGGCTTGGCAATTGGTGGCGAGTATGGTGGTGCTGCCACTTTTGTAGCCGAACATTCGCCCGTAGGTAAGCGTGGCTTTTGGACTTCGTGGATTCAGACCACCGCATCTTTGGCTTTCATGCTGACGCTTCTGGTTATTTTTATTTGCAAAAATACAATGGATAAATCCGCTTGGGAAGATTGGGGCTGGCGTTTGCCTTTTTTGATTTCTGCTTTTATGATGGGTATCTCGGTTTATATTCGAAAAAATATGGCAGAATCGCCCCTTTTTGCCAAAGCCAAAGCCGAAGGCAAAACTTCTACCAATCCATTGAAAGAATCTTTTGGCAAAAAAGCAAATCTTAAATTGGTGCTATTAGCATTGTTTGGTGTAACAATAGGCATGGGTGCTTTGGCTTGGTCAACGCTATTTTATGTACAAACCTACTTTACCCGATTCCTATTTATTGATGGGGATCAAGTAAATAGCATTATCATCATTGGTATATTGCTATTTGTTGGTTTTAATGTCTTCTTTGGTTGGCTGTCAGACCGTGTAGGCCGCAAACCTTTGATAGTGCTAAGTCTGTTATTGGCGGTTTTGTGCTACCGACCGATTTTTGAGGTTATGTACCAAACCGTCAATTTGAGTAATAAAGTAGAAAACCTTTCTGCAGCAAAAATGGACGCAAAAATGGAAACTATTTCTACTGATTCAAAGAATACAATAGTTACCACCACTACGAATCGTTTTTATACCGACGGCACTACGGCTACAGAAATCAAAAGAGCACAAAATGGAAAAGAGGAGCTTACCAAAACCATCACCATCAATTCCGCAGATAAATGGAAGCTCATTTTCACGTTTTTTTTACTCTGCCTAATTAACACTATGTCTTATGGACCGATTGCCGCCTTTTTAGTGGAAATGTTCCCGTTAAAAATTCGATACAGTTCCTTGTCTGTGCCTTATCATATTGGTTATGGCATTTTTGGTGGCTTATGTCCCGTTATTGCTACTTATATGATTCAAAAAGATAAATTGGCAAATGTTTCTGGTTACTATTTATCAGGATTAAATTATCCATTGGTGTTGATTGGTTTGTCGTTTGTAATCGGCATTTTGTATCTCAAAGAAAGTGTTAAAGTGAAGCCTATTATTACGTTTGCTCCTATTCCTGTCAAAATATTAAATCCCATAAAACGATATTTGGGCATTGTTTGGATAGCATTAGGGATTGCTGCCGCCTATTTTGGGACTGTCTTATTGGGGCTTCCAAAAATAAATTCAGGCGTGCAAGACGATTTAATTTTCGGCATTATTACCTTGGTTTTCATAACACCTATTGCGGCTATTGGCTTGTGTCTTTTTGGTAAATATGCTTTGTATGGTGAGTATGATGGGTGATGGCTCCCCTCATTATTTTCTCTAATTATTGAAATAAAATAAAAAATAGGCAGCTGAAAACTGACTAGAGTAGGCATTTAAAACATATTTATAACAATGGAAAAACTTAGTTTTTTTACCCAGACAAAATCCAAAACTCTACTTTTGATATACTTCATATTGACTTATAACTATTGCAATAGCCAAGTTATTGATATGCATATGCATGGTTATACGGACAAAGACTTTTTTACAGGGATTGCACGTAATGGACTTGCTTCAAGTAAAACAGCAAAAGAGCTTCTTCAACAAACAATTTTGAAGATGAATCAACACAATATTAAATATGCAGTTATCTGCGGAAGAATGGAAAGTTTAGCACTTTACACGAGTGCAGACAAAAGATTCATTCCTGCTTACCAAGATTATGAAGACACGTTGCTTTCTATTGAGAATTTTGAATACGCTATAAAGGCAGGGAAAATTAAAGTTTTTGGAGAAGTGATGGCGGTTTATAAAGGGAAAACACTAGCTGACTCAAGCTATCAACCTTATTTAGCCATCTGTGAAAAATATGGAATTCCTGTTGCCTATCATTCAGGAGGAAGTTTTCCAAATGCGCAACAATTTGGCTGGCCAAAATATAAAATAGCCTTAGGTGACCCTTTTTTAATTGAAGATGTTTTAGTGAAATATCCAAAATTGAAAGTGTACCTAATGCACGCAGGAGAAAATTTTTACGAAAATACACTTAGGATGATGGATGGGTATCCAAATCTTTATGCAGACTTGGGAGTTGAAATGTGGTTACATCCAATGACTAAAGACTTTGCTGTAAAATTTTTAAAATCAGCAAAAAAATATGGTATTTTGGACAGAGTAATGTTTGGCTCAGACCAAATGGTTTGGCCAGAAGCAATTACCAGTTCCATTAACTTTCTAAATTCTTTGAGCTTTCTAACAAAAAATGAAAAAGAAATGATATTCTATAAAAATGCAAAAACCTTTCTTGGAATTAAAGATTAAATTGTGTGACATTGAACGGCAGTTCCAAAAATAGGTTGGCAAAAGCGGGGCAAAAGTAATTAAAATGAGTATTTTTATTGGCTTGATAGAGCGATAGCCTCCCTATTTTGTCAATTTATAATCAATAAATCAAATTTTAAAATGACAACAATCACGAAACCCAGAATAGAATCTATAGATATTTTACGAGGTGTTATAATGGTAATAATGGCACTCGACCATACCAGAGACTTTTTCCATATTAACGCTTGGACAGACGACCCACTGAACCTACAAACTACTACACCAGCCTTATTTTTTACACGCTGGATAACCCATTTTTGTGCACCCATTTTTGTTTTTCTGTCAGGTGTATCTATCTATTTGCAAAGTTTAAGAAAAACAAAAACTGCGTTGAGTCTTTTCTTAATCAAAAGAGGATTGTGGCTCATTTTTTTTGAAATTATTATTGTCAACTTTGGAACAACGTTTGACCCTAACTTTAATTCATTTTATCTGGTAGTGGTTGGTGCAATTGGCATCAGCATGTTGTGTATGGGTTTACTTACTTACTTACCTTTCAACTTCATTTTAGGTATTGGTTTGTTGGTCGTTTTTGGTCATAATTTATTAGACTTTATAGAATCATCTCCCAACTTCAAACCCAATTTTTGGTGGGATTTACTGCATCATGGTAATGGTGTCAATTATCCATTCCTACCAAATCATTCTTTTGTTATCCTTTACCCATTTGTTCCTTGGACGGGTTTAATGATTTTAGGCTATTGCTCAGGAATATTTTTTACACCGAAATTCTCAATAGCACAACGCCAAAAACTATTTTACCGACTTGGTGCGGCTCTACTTATATTTTTTATCGTGGTTCGCTTTATCAATATTTATGGAGACCCACATGGCTGGACCATACAAAAAAACGGATTGTTCACGCTGCTTTCTTTTATAAAAGTTCACAAATATCCACCATCACAAATGTTCATGAGTGTTACGATTGGCATTGCGTTTTTGTTTTTAGCGTTTATTGAGAATTTTAAAAATCGAATAACAGATACGTTTCAAATTTATGGACGAACGGCATTATTTTATTATGCAATTCATTGGTATATTCTTCATACAGTGAGTTTAATCTGCTTTCTTTTGCGAGGTCATTCACTGGAGGAAGGTACGCAATTCGCTCAAATCCCATTTCGATATTTAGTTCCTGGCGAAGGTTTTAATTTACCTCTGGTGTATATCGTTTGGATTTCAGTCGTCATTTTTATGTATTCATTGTGTAAAAAATTTGATAGCTATAAGCAAGCACACAAAGAAAAATGGTGGTTAAGTTATTTATGAAATAAAATGACTTCTAAATTTTAAAAAAAAAGAAAAAAATAAATATGACAATTTCAAAACCCAGAATAGAATCCATTGACATCTTACGAGGTGTTGTAATGGTTATTATGGCATTAGACCATGTAAGGGATTATTTTCATTATGGCTCATTTTTTATTGACCCAACGGATTTAACAACCACTACACCTTTATTGTTTTTTACTCGATTCATTACAAATTTTTGTGCCCCAGTTTTTGTATTTCTATCAGGCACTTCTGCCTTTTTGTATGGAAATAAAAAGACGAAACCGCAGCTTTTTAAATTTCTTTTTACCCGTGGTTTATGGCTTATTTTTCTTGAAATTGTAGTAAATACTTTTATTTGGACATTTGATGTTACCTACAGTTTACAACTATTTCAAGTGATTTTTGCAATTGGATTTAGCATGATATGTTTATCCTTGCTCATTTACCTTCCTAAAAAAGTGATCTTAATCATAGGGGTTATTTTAATTGCTGGGCATAACGCCTTCGATAGTATTGTAATGCAAGGACAGAGTGTTGCCTCCATTATTTGGTATTTCCTCCATCAAGAAAATATGTTGGTCTATGGTTCAAATCATATGGTCTTTTTGCATTACCCAGTTATTCCTTGGATTGGACTAATGGCATTAGGCTATTTGTTTGGTTCGTTTTATCAAAAAGATTTTGACGTTTCACTTCGCAAAAAATGGCTCTTGAGATTAGGTTTAGGGTCTATTCTTCTATTTTTTATTTTAAGGGGATTAAATGTTTATGGCGATTTAACGCCTTGGCTAGTTCAAGATACAACCACTAAAACAATCCTATCATTTTTTAAGGTCACAAAGTACCCACCTTCGCTATTATATCTTTCTGTTACACTGGGGCCTGCAATGTTGTTTTTATATGCTTATGAAAATACAAAAAACAGGGTAACTGATTTCTTTTTGGTTTATGGAAGAGTGCCCTTATTTTACTATTTCTTGCATATGTTAGTCATTCATATTCTCGCCATTGTTGGTATTTTAATTTTTGGTGGCAATTGGCAGGATATGATTGTAACAGGCAAATCATTTATGAGTGAGACACTTAAAACTTATGGGTATTCTCTTTTTGTAGTGTATTTGGTTTGGATTGGAATTGTGTTGTTCCTATATCCATTTTGTAAAAGGTATATGCACTATAAAGCCAATCACAAAGAAAAATGGTGGTTGAGTTATTTGTAGAATTTAGCTTTTTACCTACTCAGTATTTTCTATATTTTTTTCAAATAAATAAAAAACGGGACAGCCGAAAAACGAATAGAGTAGGCAATAAAATAAATAATAATAACAATAAAAACGATTTCATTATTTACTTCGAGCCTATTAGTTGCCTTTACTATGCTAATTAGTTGTAATAATGCAGACACATCAAAACATTCCAAAGGCATTGTGGGTACCTGGCGTTTGGTTGAGTTTGCCGACATTGATTCAACTGCCAATGTTTGGGTGTATCGTTACGGGAAAAATCCAAAAGGCTATTTTACTTATACGTCAAGTGGGGTATTAAATATCAATATCTCTAATGAGAACCCACTCAAAATTTCAGAAGAAAAAGCCAAAAAACACAGTGTGAATTTATATGACTATATCCAAAAAAATTCATTCGGCTACTTTGGTACTTATACAGTTGAGCCAGAAAAAGGAAGGGTAATTCATCATGTAAAAGGTGGTACCATTCCCTGGTACACCGATACTGAACAGCCTCGTCTGATTGAGTTAAAAGGCGATACTGCAATTATTGGTGATAATATAACAACCAGAAGGGTGTTGGTAAGAGTGGATTAATCAAAACTTATCAGTTTTTTAATACAGTAAATAAAGCGCATTTTTACCCCTATTTCCACCCTTGGCTTATGCCTTTTTGGAAAATATGCTTTGGATGGGGAGTATGATGGGTAGTTTTTTAAGCAATCTAATTGGATGGACTGTCAGGGGACAGGCCATGGTGATAAAAATTGAGTTTTCAAATACCTTAAAAATACCTGAATGAAAAAATTGATTCTATTAATCTTGGTTCCATTATTTTCTATTTCACAAAAGACACTTCAAACCCGTCAATCAGAGTGTAATTGAACATTTTGGTAGTTTTATACTTTTAAAAAGTGTAACTGCCCTATTTTATATGTTTCAGGCCACTAAAAAAAACAGTCATATTTTATTTATTAATATAATATTTTTAAGATTTTTTAAAATACTATTTTCTTAAAACATTGATATACAAATATTTACAATTATACAATATATCACATTCAGAAGAAGATTAAAAAAATCTTAAAAATATTTTATTTATTAATATAATATGACTGTTTTTTTTAGTGGCCTGAAACATATAAAATAGGGCAGTTACACTTTTTAAAAG
>JANMZR010000450.1:0-10160 GCA_031383555.1 Cytophagaceae bacterium
CTCAATTTTCATAGTAATTTATTGAATATTAGCAATATACACCTTTATTTACCTATAGAAAAAAACAAAGAGCCGAATACAAATTTTATATTAAAAACACTTTTTCAAAGGTTTAAAAAAATAAAAGTTATTATACCAACAGCCAATTTTGAAACCAATGAAATGAGTCATAATGAGGTAAATGAAGCCACCTTTTATGACGAAAATAAATATGGAATTCCTGAACCTATAAATGAAAAAAAAGTTGCTGCCAATACCATCGATTGTGTGCTTTTGCCCTTACTTACATTTGACAGAAAAGGAAATAGAATTGGCTACGGAGGAGGTTATTATGATCGTTTTTTATTTGAAGTTCGGTCCGATTGCTTGAAAATAGGCCTCTCTTTTTTTGACCCAACTGACGAAGAATTTAAAATAGAATCTACCGATATTCCTCTTGACTTTTGCATCACACCCAATAAAATATGGTCTTTTTCAGGTCAAAATAGCTGAAATTCTATCGTTTAGCCTTAATTTTGCAGTTAATTTTTACAAATCAAAAGATATAATTCTTTTCAATGCCCCAAGTCTTTATATCTCAATTTTTAATCAAAGGGCATTGCGATAAAGTATCATATTAAAAAAAGATAGAATATATTTAAAAAAAGCAGGAATGTATTCTATCAAATTCAATCATTTAAAACTGCTTTTTTTAAACATATTCTAATGAAAATAGCTGTAGTAGGTGCCACAGGCCTTGTTGGTGGCGAAATTTTGAAAGTATTGGAGGAACGTAAATTTCCTGTAACTGAACTGATACCCGTAGCTTCGGAACGATCGGTTGGTAAACAGATTGCTTTTAAAAAGAAAAACTATTCAGTTGTAAACTTCGAAACAGCCATAAAAATGAAGCCAGATGTGGCCATTTTTTCGGCAGGTGGTAAAACTTCATTGGAATTAGCACCTCTTTTTGCTGATGCCGGTATCACCGTAATTGACAATTCCTCCGCTTGGCGAATGGACCCAACTAAAAAGTTGATAGTGCCTGAAATTAATGCCAATCAATTAACGGCTGCCGATAAAATAATTGCCAATCCCAATTGCTCGACCATACAAATGGTGATTGCTTTGGCTCCTTTGCATAAAAAATATAGGGTGAAAAGAGTGGTGGTTTCAACCTACCAATCCGTTACAGGTACGGGTAAAGCCGCTGTAGATCAGCTCTTTAACGAACGTGCAGGTGTTGAAATATACGACAAGGTTTATCCCCATAAAATTGACCTAAACGTATTGCCGCATATCGATGTATTTTTGGACAATGGCTATACAAAAGAAGAGATGAAAATGGTAAACGAGACCAAAAAGATTTTGGATGAAAAAATAGAAGTTACTGCCACTACAGTTCGTATCCCTACTATTGGAGGGCACTCTGAAGCTTTGAATGTGCAATTTGCACGTGAGTTTGACCTTGTTACTGTTCGTACTTTATTGGAAAAAACAAAAGGAGTAATCGTGCAAGATGACCCAAAAAACGCAGTGTACCCAATGCCAATAAATGCTCATGGTAAAGATGAAGTGTTTGTAGGACGTATCCGCCGTGATGAAACCCAAGCTAAAACCTTGAACATGTGGTGTGTAGCTGATAATTTGCGCAAAGGTGCCGCAACAAATGCGGTACAAATAGCTGAATATTTATTGAAGAAAAAGTTAATTGGGTAAACAATTTTAGGTTTAGTCCTTATTTCAAAAACTTATTACTTGCTCAAGCCCCAACAAAAAATTTGTTGGGGCTTTTTTTAAACTTCCTTTTTTTAAAAAATGTATTTACAAAAATAATTTTATGATAATATTTCTATAATTTAAAACATAAGTATAATTTTATATGTTTTAACACATATATTAGCGTCTAAATTCGTAATCAATGAATCCCAATGAGTACATTACTGGTTTACACCACCTAACGGTAAGCGTTGGTGGAGCCCAAGATGACATCGATTTTGCAACCCAAGTAATGGGTGCGAATGATTAAACAAACCGTGTTATTGGATGGCGGAGCTAGCATTTATGACCTATATTATACAAATGTTGGTTCTGTTCATACTACCTTTCCTTTCAAAAAGGCAGGTGTTTATGGAAAAAAAGGCTCTGGACAAATTGAAATTTCAGGGTTTTCTGTAGCCAATGACTGAATGGAATTTTGGGTACAACTTCTTGAAAAGCATGGTGTGAAAAATAGTGATATTTTGGAGCGTTTTGGTCAAAAATATATCAATTTTAAGATCAATCAGGTATTGGTATTGGCGTTTTTGGCACTGAAATGACAACCGAAATGCTTGGGCGACAGATCAAATACCTAAGGAAAATGGTAAAAAAGGTATATATGGAGCTGAACTTTCTTGTCTTGAAATTGAAATGATGGAAAATTATTTGGTGCTAGTTTTAGGAATGAGTAAAGTTGGTCAAGCTGGTGACTATCATCGGTTCCACATAAAAAATGGAGGACCAACCAGAGTTATAGAATTAAACCATACACCAGAATTACCACAAGGCTCTTGGACATTTGGCGTTGGGCTACCTCATCATATTGCATTGGCCACTACTAATGATAAACAAAGTGAGGAATTAAAACATTATATTGAAGGTGTTGGATATACCGAAATAAAGGATAGAAATTATTTTCATTCCATTTATACACACACTCCTTCTGGCGTTCTTTTTGAATTTACAACTTCTGATATTGGCTCTGCAATTGATGAGCCTGTGGAAACATTGGGTCATGAGTGGCTTTTGCCTCCATTTTTTGAGTCTAGAAGAGCCGAAATTATAGCACCTTTGGAACCAATTAAAGTGCCAAGTTATTTGAGTTAACTTTTTTTAGAAAATTTAATACCCACTAAGGCCATAAAAACTCAATAAAAATCCATGAATATAAGTCAATTTGAATATACTACTTTTCCAATTTCTGTATATTTTGGTGAAAATACTTTTTTGAAAACACCAGATTTATTAAAAAGTTATAAACATATATTTTTAATTGCCTCAGATTATAATCAAAAGCAAATTGACTATTTGAGTTCTATCTTTGATAATAATAATTTAACTGTATTTAAAGAGATAATTCAACATGTGCCTAATGCTCTGGTGGAAAAAGCTTTGAGAATTGTGAAAGAAAAAAAGGCAGATGTAATTGTTGCCATTGGTGGTGGCTCTGCCATTGGTTTAGCCAAAGGGATAGCTAAAGCTTTTGAACTCCCAATTATTGCCATTCCTACAACCTACGCAGGTTCGGAAATGACAAATATTTGGGGAATTACAAACAATACTGGCAAAAAAACGGGTCGATCAATGTCTGTTATACCAAAAATTGTGCTTTATGACCCTCAATTTACCTCAACAATGCCAATGCAACTTGCTTCCACAAGTGCGATGAATGCGATGGCACATTTGATAGAAGCCGTATATGCTTACGACACCAACCCCATTACTTATCAAAACTCATTGATGGCTATTAGCAAAATAGCTGAAGGTTTGTCAATATTAGCAAAAGAACAAAAGCTTACTATTGAGGCGAATCAATTATTACAATTTGGGGCACATATAGCGGGGAAAAGTCTGTGCGAAGTAACTATGTCGCTTCACCATAAAGTCGCTCATGTTATAGGAGGTGCTTATAATTTAGACCACGCAAGTCTGCATACAGTTTTACAAGCTTATGTGCTTGAATACCAATGGGATGCACTTTCAGAACAAGTGAAAATGGACTTTATGGCTACACTTAATCATGATTACCCTCCACAAGCTTTACAAAATTTGGCAAAATTGAACAATTCGCCTACTAGTTTGGCGGCCTTGGGTTTTGAAAAACAAAATATAGAAAAAACAGTGGATATTATGCTAGAAAATCCATACCCAAACCCAAAGAAATTGGAGAAAGAAGGATTAATAAAAATGCTTGAAAACGCTTACAATGGTACTTTAAGTCACATTTAATTAAATTTTAGAATTCGTTTTATGAAAAACAAAATAACGGGCCTTCATCATGTAACGGCCACATCAGATAATCCACAAGAAAATGTGGACTTTTATGCTGGAATATTAGGGTTAAGAATGGTGAAAAAAACAGTAAATTTTGATGCACCCAATGTATATCATTTATATTATGGAAATGAGCTTGGCCAGCCTGGCACAATTATGACCTTTTTCCCATATGAGGGGCTAAGAAGAGGCCGAAAAGGCAATGGCCAGCTTACAGTTACTTCATTTTCTATTCCAAATAATGCAATGGAATATTGGATGAAACGACTTGATAAATTTAATATTAAGTACACAAAACCCATGCAACGATTTGCAGATGAGCAATTTATCTATTTTGAGGACTTGGATGGCTTAGGAATAGAGTTGGTTGCAAATAGTACTGATACCCGTCAAGGGTTTAGTTATGGACAAATACCTATTGAATATGCCGTTAAAGGGTTTTATGGCGTTACAATTAGCCAATACAACCCAGAAGTAACGGCTAGGTTACTTACAGATGACATGGAACATAAACTGGTGAAAAGTTTAGGTAATCTTTTGCGTTACTCTGTGAGTGGCTTGCCGGGCGATTTTGTAGATATTGTACAAAATCCGACGGACCCTAAAGGATTAAATGGAGCAGGCACCGTTCATCATTTGGCCTTCGCAACTCCTGATGATGCTAGTCAGCTTGACTTTAGAGAAAAAATTATGAGTAGGGGTATCATTCAACCAACTCCAGTGATGGATAGGCAATATTTTCATTCAATATACTTCAGAGAGCCTGGAGGAGTACTTTTTGAGGTGGCAACAAGTGATATTGGCTTTACTTTTGACGAAACAAAAGACACGCTAGGCCATGGCCTAAAACTAGCACCTTGGCAAGAGCCAAACAGAAGCTCAATTGAAGCTGGCTTAAGTCAAATTGAATTAAATCCTCTAAAATATATGGACTAAAATGCACAATAGAATAATTATTGAAAAGGGTTTACCTTTAAATGAAGCAAAGAAGGCTATTATTGTATTGCATGGCCGGGGGGGGAATGCTGAAAATATATTACAGTTAGCAGAAAATTTTTCAGATGAAACATTTTATTTGGTCGCACCTCAAGCTACTAATAACACTTGGTATCCTTTTGGATTTATGGCTGATGAGCATACAAATGAGCCATGGCTATCTGATGCTGTAAACTGGATTACTGACCTTATTGAAAATACCGCTAAAGTTATTGGTACAGAAAATATCTATTTGATGGGCTTCTCACAAGGTGCCTGCTTAAGTTTAGAAGTGGCCGCTCGGTATGGAAAACCTTTGGCTGGAATTGCTTCTTTTACTGGTGGACTTATTGGACAAACGCTTGTGCATGAGCGTTATAAAGGTAATTTCAACCAAACAAAAGTGTATATTGCAAACAGTGATAATGATCCTCACGTACCTTTACAAAGGTCGAATAACTCAAAAGTTATTTTAGAATCAATGGGTGCGTTAGTTACTTTGGAAGTATTTGATGGTCGTCATCACCTGGTTTCAGATGCAGAAATCGCCTCTGTGAAAAGGTTACTTTTTTAAATTTCATCATTAATTATAACCCATCAATCATTTTCTGTATCCTCGCTTCACGATCTTCGTTACTAAATTTATCACGGCTCAAACCATCTACTAAAATCGGGAAACAAAATGGACTTGGCTTTTCAATGGTTTTAATAATTATTTTTTGGGTATTTATTCTATTGAAAGCCAAGGTCATGCGACCTAATTCTAATTGGAAATTTAGGGCTTCATCGTAAGCTTGAAGGAGTAGCAAATTTTCCTTTTCATAGTTTTCAAAAACATTAAAAAACAATTGCGAATTAGCCTGTATATGTCTGGTTTTTAACGCCTTACCAGGGTATCCTTGAAAAACCAATCCCCCAATTCGAGCAATATCACGGAAGCGCCGACGGGCCATCTCCACGCCATTTACGCTATGCATTACATCTTCAGTAAGGTTTTTTGCCGAAAAAACACCTTTTTCGATCGCCTTTTCAATTGGTATTTCTTGGTCTGAGAGCAGCTCAAAACCATAGTCGTTCATGGCTAGTGAAAAAGTAATTTGGGTTATTTGACCAATACGATAGGCTAATATTGCAGCCATGCCTTCATGTACCAACCGGCCTTCGAATGGGTAAATAAACACATGGCAGCCTACTTTAGTTTGCAGTTTTTCTATTAAAAGCTCTTCTTTTCTGGGCAAATGTGAGCGACAAATTTGGGTTTCGAATAATGGCAAAAGGAAACTCATTTCCTTATCGAACGAAAGTTTGGGAAATGTGTTTTTGTTGGAGAAAAAACTATCTACTTTCAAACGAATCAAATTGGAAAGTTCACTCGAAAGGGGCATTCGTCCTCCTTGATAGGATGGGACTTGTCCTTTTTTTGAATTAGATCGGCGTACAATCGCACTCATCTCAACCATTTTTACAAATTCCAAGTTCATTCCCGCAAAGAAAAAGGTATCGCCTGGGTTCAATCTGCTCACAAAATACTCCTCAACTGTACCCAAATACTTACCAGTCATCAGGTTGATTTTCACCATACTATCACTCACAATTGTACCAATACTAAATCTATGTCGCAACGCAATTCTGCGGTTTGTTACTTTATAAATTCCATTTATTATATCCACTTTTTGAAATTCATCATAAGCGCCTAATGAGGCACCTCCTTTGTGGAGAAACTCCAAACACCATGCCCATTCCTGTGCAGTTATTGTATTAAAGCAATGCGTTTGTTTTATTTCTTTAAAAATTTGGGCTGCATTGAAGCCCTCCGAAACTGCTAAAGTTACCAAATATTGCAGGAGTACATCAAAGGAACGAACATAAGGTTCCCTTGACTCAATATTTTGGTTTTCAATAGCTTGCCTAATGGCTGAGCCTTCAATTATTTCTAAAGAATGGGTGGGTACAAAATAAATAGAGGACACCGCACCTGGCCTATGCCCGCTCCTTCCCGCTCGTTGCATCATGCGAGCGACACCTTTGGGTGAGCCAATTTGAATTACAGTATCTACAGGTTGGAAGTCGACTCCAAGATCCAAACTTGAAGTACAAACTACGGCTTTCAGTCTTCCATCGTGAAGAGCATCCTCCACCCAATGCCTCACTTCATCACCCAATGAGCCATGATGCATCGCTATTAAACCAGCTAAATCCGGGGCAGCATTGAGCAAATTTTGATACCAAATCTCGGCAAATGAACGGGTATTTGTAAATATTAAAGTAGAGTTAGATTTGTTGATAATTTTCACCACTTTATCTAATAACTTTATTCCTAAATGACCAGCCCATGGAAACTCATCAAGCTTATCAGGAAACACCGTTTCAATTTTCGTTTTTTTAACAATATTGGCTTTTACCAACACAGAATTGGCATCATTTTCCCCCAATAAAATTTCTTTGGCTTGCTCCAAATTCCCAATTGTGGCTGATATTCCCCAAACAACCAGGTCTGGATTCAAAGCCCGTAACCTACTGATAGCCAGCTCCGTTTGCACTCCTCGTTTGCTTCCCATAAGCTCATGCCACTCGTCGACAACTACAAATTGGATGTTTTTGAAATAATTCGGATAGTCTTTTTGCGATAATAAAACATGAACCGACTCTGGTGTAGTGATTAATGCCTGTGGAATATTTTTCTTTTGGTCGGCACGTTCTTTTGTTGAAGTATCGCCTGATCGCAGGGCAATCTTATAGGGTAAGTCTAGGTCGTTATTAACTCGCTTTGCCGCCAATTCTATTTCTTTCGAAAGGGCTCTCAAGGGTGTTATCCAGAGGCAATGAAGTCTTGATTTCAGATTTGTGGTTGCAAAACTCCCCGATACCTGACCGCTGATACCCGATACCTGATACCTATTTGTCCATTCCTGAATAATTCCAAACCAAATCGCATACGTTTTACCACAGCCAGTTGGTGCATTTAACAAGCCCGACTTTCCATTTAAAATATGTTCCCATGTTTCTTTTTGAAAGGCGTGAGGCTGCCATTCCTGTTTTTCAAACCATCGTTTGGCTAAAAAAAACTTCTCATTGGTAGCATCCATTTGAATATGGTCTTAATTTTTACTTTAAATAGTATTTCTAATATTATTAATTAATAATTTCAGGAATTGTTTTTGTCAAATTTAACTTTTTACTTGTATCGAATATTTCGAACTGGGAGTTTTTATTTTTAAGCAAATAGTAAATTTGATAAACCCCTTTTTCAAAATTTAAAGTAGGAATATCTGCATAAAATCCCTTTTTATAATATTCATGTGTCTTTAAAAAAGGTCCTTTAAAATTGGCAAATAATTGAGTGGCAATTATATAATTTTTGTTTTTGTTTGCAAACACTAAAAAATAAGAATCGCTTAATCTGGTTTTTCTATCAAAACTCTCATCTGATAGTAGGAAGTGTTGTTTGGCAAAGTAGCGTCTCGGGTAGGGGTCTTGTTCTAATATAAGTTGATTCCTGTTTATTGGTTTATGGCTTAAACTGTCGTTTATTAATTTATTAAGCATGTTATTGTCTATAACTTGGTTGGTTATTTTTACATTTTTATAATAAACGTTGTCAACAAGGTCTAAAAAGGGTTGATCGACCATCATCATGGTTTTATTTTGGCTCCAATTGAAAGTATCTGCTAAGTATTTATTCCTCATATTTTCTATTTTTACAAAATAGGAAAAATAAGAAAAAACAGAGATGACCATAAACAAGCCACCAATTGAAATCGCCAAATATTTTTGAAGGTTTGCCTTCGCAATTTCTAATACTATAAGGTAAGTAACCGTAAAACCAATAAATGCATAAAACTGAAAGCGGCTAAATATTACATCATATTCCCTTGATAATGAAATCAATAAGCCCGTACCTGCACAGAATAAAAGTACCGATAATAGCTTAGCCAAAGGCAAAGATGCAATAGATTTAGACCTAAAAATTTGCAAGGTAATATAAAGACCAATTAAAATAAATACCACAAAAATTATAAAGCCGCTAGTTTTATGCAAATGCATTCGATTAAAAACCTCAAAAGGAGCTGCCCAAAACATGCCTTGGAAGTTAATTATATTTTCAAAATCTAGAGAGTTTCTCATCGCTGGGCTAGGTTTATAACTAACCAAGTAGATAGAAAAACAGACTAAAAAAGTGCCCAAAGCATACCAAATTGGCTTTCGATAGAGTATTAAAATATAAATGATTCCGAAAAAAGCCAATAAACCATTGCCCGAACAAAATGTGGCACTCGCCGCCCAAAACAAGGAAAGCCAATTGTATTTTTTACGAATATCGATACTATATACTGATAAGATTACAAAAAGTAGGGCATAGGAGTGCTGTAAACCTGGCAATACCCAAAAAGAGATTTCATACAATTGGGGCTGTAATATGAAAAGAAAAATTGGCAAAAAATAATAATATTTTTTTATGTTTTTTGGAATACTAATTAAAAAAAATAGAGCCGTTATTACTAACAAATTCATCCAAATAGCAAGCCCTTTGAAATTGACTAACCCCAATATTTTATATTGCAATAATGCTGTAAGTTTGGGAAATACCTGAATATGATCACTATCGGCACGGAAAAGATTCAAGATAAGCGCTTTAAAGTCATCTTTAATTAGGGTGGTTAGTAGCAGATTTACATCGTCTTGATAAGGGAGATTTATAGCATATTTTGCAACAAACAAAATAAAAATTGTGCAAAAAAATAGAATTAAAAATATTGAAATAATAGGGCGCTTCATTTCATAAAATTACAACTGGTTCAAATAAAATTTGCAAAAAATAAAAATTAATAATAAAATGCCCATTTCACAAAAAAGATATTGTTGAGAGTTTATGATAAACAAAAAATGCCCATTTCACAAAAAAGATATTGTTGAGAGTCTATAATAAACGAAAAATGCCAATTTCACAAAGAAGATATTGTTGAGAGTCTATAATAAGCGAAAAATGCCCATTTCACAAAAAAGATATTGTTGAGAGTCTATAATAAACAAATCGAGTAGGAGGTGGATAATTATTTTATCCACCGTCCTCTCACACCACCCTACGTGCCGTTCGGCATAGGGCGGTTCGTAAAGTTACTAAATTTCGTGAACGCTTGACTAAAGGTTGTTAGTTTGATACTCTCAAAATA
>JANMZR010000001.1:0-2159 GCA_031383555.1 Cytophagaceae bacterium
TCTCCACTTCCTTTTCATTTTCTTTCAAAAGCAAAGCAAACCGCTCTATTATTACTAACCTATTTGAAAGACTTTCCCTAGCCCACAAAGGTTGATTTTCCTTAAGTATTTTGAATTTTTTATTGATAGTCAGCGTATTATCCGCTTCTATTTTTGTAATTTCCTCGCCAGTTGCTGGGTTATTGATGGATAATTGCATGGTTATTAATTTTTATTATTTATTCTTATTTTTTGAAATAGCTTTAAAAAAAGCTTTCCTAATATTTTTGGTAAAAGGGCTATTTTGATCTAACATTCTTTCTGGATGCCACTGAACGGCTACTAAAAACTGATTAAATTCTCCATTTAATTCAACGGCTTCAATAATTCCACCATCATCGATTGCCGATATATTTAGACAATTAGCTAAATGATTAATTGCTTGGTGGTGTGCGCTATTTACCTCACCTTTTTCTTGTCCAATTATATCAAAAAGTTTTGAATTTTTGTCGATATTTATGGTATGAATCCTGTCAGTTTCGCCTTTTTTATGCGTCAAATTTTTTTCCCCTAAATCTAAAATTAAATCACCACCAAAATATAGATTTATCAATTGCAAACCTCTGCAAATTCCTAAAATTGGTTTTTTTTCTAATAATGCTAATGCTAAAATTTCTTTTTCAAATTGATCTCTTAGTGGGTAAAATTGGCTTGGTGCATTTTCATAATCAATATTCGTTGGCATTACATCAACGCCACCAGTTAAAACTATTCCGTCACATTTGGCCGAGGAAAGTATATCGTATTTTTCAAAAGAAAGTTCAATAATTTCAATATCATCATCTCCCTTTATCCATTTGGGATAATTTGCAAAACTAGTTTCTGATGTTGTTATGCCTATTTTCATAGTTCTCAAGACCCCGAAAAGGGAAATTTTACAAAGCCTCTAAATACAAATTCTTAAAATCATTTCTACTAACAGGTTTTGGATTATTAGGATGAGCAAAGTCAGCAAAAGCTAAATCTGCCAATATTTCAATATGCTCCATTTTTATACCAATTGCAGATAAATTATGTGGAATGTTTATTCTGGAATTTAAATCAAATAAATATTGCACAACTGCTTCCCCAGTTGTTTCCTGTAAATTAAGAGTTTGAGCGATTCTTTTAAACTTTGATTCACTTCCAGCAATATTAAATCGCATACCAAAAGGAATGTTTACAGCATTGGCCAATCCATGATGAGTATCTAAAAGTGATGATAGAGGGTGCGCCAAAGAATGAACAACACCTAACCCCTTCTGAAAAGCAATAGCACCCATCATCGAAGCCAATAACATTTTTGACCTCGATTCAATGTCTGGTTTATTTACAGCCAATTCCAATGATTCGTTAATTAGCCGAATGCCCTCTAAAGCAATTCCATCACATATTGGATGATAATTTTTGGCCAAAAAAGCCTCCATATTATGTGTGAAGGCATCCATACCTGTAGCTGCGGTAATAAAATTTGGTAATTCCATAGTAAGCATGGGATCAGCAAAGACCACTTTGGCCAATAGTATTGGAGAAAACAATATTTTTTTTTGATGCGTTTCATCATCCGCAATGATTGCGCTTCTGCCCACTTCTGAGCCAGTACCTGCTGTAGTGGGGACGGTAATAAAATGAGGTACATCATTCGTGACATATACATCACCTCCTATCAAATCATCGTACTTAAAAAGATCCTCTCTATGGTTGATTCTCAATAAAATTGCTCGAGCCACATCTAAAGCCGCCCCACCACCAATACCAATAATACAATCAGATTTGGCTTGGCTATATGCATCATCTCCTTTATAAACATCTGATTTTACAGGATTTTTATGAATATCTGAGAAAACTTCAACCGCTAAGCCCGCATTTTTCAAATCCAAAATAATTGACTTAAAAAAACCTAATTCTCTCACGTTGGGATCAGTAACCACCAAAGGATTATTCAAATTATTCTTTTTCAAATAATCAGGTAATTCTTTTATAACGTTTGTTCCAAAACGAATATTTGTTGGGAAATTGAATTGGGAAATCATGGCTTGTATAATTTTGAACGAAAGTATTTTCTTAATTTAAACCTTTTTATATATTCAAAAGTAATTGAATTCAATAACCCGTCTTATTATTTTGATGCTCTAATAAAA
>JANMZR010000410.1:0-65076 GCA_031383555.1 Cytophagaceae bacterium
TTGGTAAATTATAGGCTTTAACATAGTTTTTTGCTTGTGCCAAATGAACATTTTCCAAATCAATTATGGCTTTTATTTCTACCATTACTTGATTATCTAATATAAAATCTGCCCTTCTTGTACCAACATCAATTCCATCATAAAAAATAATTTTTTCCTCTTCTCTAACAAAACCAAGTCCAGCTCTTTCAAACTCAATTGCTAAGCACCTTTGATAAATAACTTCCTGAAATCCATTTCCTAATGTATTGTGAACTTTCATTGCACAACCATTAATTTTATAAGTAATTTCATCAAGGCTCATGGAAAGATAATTTTAAGTAGCAATCAAAATTAAAAACGGTTTGTTGAATAATTGAATTATTTGTTTCTTTTTTTTAAATCATGTAAATCCATTAATCCTAAAATCCTGATTCTGACATCATTTATTTTACCGAAACAATAAATTAACGTATTTTTGTTCATAAATCGCAGATATTAATCCCAATATTGTAATATTTCGATTTAAAATTTTAATTAATTAATAAAAAGCCAAAAAATCCATGACTACCTCCACATTTACCCTTGAACGTGACACTGAAATTTTCAACCTAATTGAAAAAGAAGCCCATCGCCAAGAGTATGGTATTGAGCTGATTGCCTCTGAAAATTTTGTTTCAAAACAAGTTATGGAAGCGCAAGGTACTGTTTTAACTAACAAATATGCTGAAGGACTGCCTGGCAAGCGCTATTATGGTGGCTGCGAAGTGGTTGATCAAATTGAAAATATAGCCATTGAACGTGCAAAAGCCCTTTTTGGTGCCACATGGGCCAATGTGCAGCCGCATTCGGGTGCACAAGCTAATGCAGCGGTTTTTCTTTCATTTTTGAATCCCGGTGACAAAATATTGGGCTTTGATTTGAGCCATGGTGGGCACCTTTCGCATGGTTCGCCTGTGAATTTTTCGGGCAAATATTTTAAGCCCTTTTTCTATGGAGTTGAGCAGGAAACTGGCCTGATTAATTGGGATAAAGTTGAGAAAATTGCTCTTCGTGAAAAACCAAGATTGATCATATGTGGTGCATCTGCCTACGCTCGTGATTGGGATTATGCTCGCCTCCGTGCCATTGCCGATGAAGTTGGTGCCATGCTTTTAGGCGATATTTCTCACCCTAGTGCCTTGATTTGTAAGGGATTATTAAATGACCCTATGCAACATTGCCATATTGTTACCACCACTACTCACAAAACTTTGCGTGGCCCACGTGGCGGATTGATTATGTTGGGCAACGATTTTGAAAATCCATTTGGATTGACAACTTTGAAAGGTGATTTGAAAATGATGAGCCAGCTTTTGGATGGTGCTGTATTCCCTGGCACACAGGGTGGCCCATTGGAGCATGTAATTGCAGCAAAAGCAGTTGCATTTGGGGAGGCTTTGACCGACGATTTTTATGACTACGCCGTTCAAGTACAGAAAAACGCCAAAGTGATGAGCCAAGCATTCACAGATAAAGGCTATAAAGTAATTTCAGGTGGAACAGATAATCACTTGATGCTCATTGACTTACGACCAAAAGGATTGACTGGCAAACTAGCCGAAAATACTTTGATAAAAGCTGATATCACCATAAACAAAAACATGGTGCCTTTCGACGATAAAAGTCCTTTTGTAACCTCAGGTATGCGTATAGGCACACCCGCCATGACCACCAGAGGCCTCAAAGAAGCCGAGATGCTGGAAATAGTGGAATTAATCGATGGCGTATTGATGCACCATGACAACGATACTTATATTGCCGGCGTTAAAAATAAGATTAATAGCTGGATGAACGATTTTCCTTTGTATATGTAAGAGTAATAGTTTTTAAGATTTTTGAAAACCCAATAGGTGCGAACTTATTGGGTTTTTTTGTTGGGAAAATTTGTTTGAAAAGGCTTTATTAACAATATTTGTAAAAAATATTTTCTGATCCCTAAAATCAATTCAATGAAGAAATTCTACTCTAATATCAAATTAAAATTATCACTATTAACAATTCTCACTTTTTTATCTATTTCGGTTACAGCACAAAGAACAATACCTTATCCAATAATTTTTGTTCATGGATGGGTCGGAAGTGATAAAACTTGGTATGGGATGGGAGTTCATTTAAAAGATAACGGATTAAATGTCTCGCTCGACGATAATAGACGAGGGGCAGGTTCTGGAAGTATTATAAATTTCCATTTGAATGCCGATGGCTCAAATACCACCTCTAAGTTATCTAGGTATACTGGAGGGCCTTATTATGGAGATGTTTTCGATTACAATTCTTATATAAATCCTTCAAATGATGTTTTCTTTATAAATTTTGACAATCCTTTTAGTAATGGAGGCAAAAGTTATAGCAATGAGGCTGCGGCAGCTAAGCAAGGCTTTGCTGTTGGGCTTGCCGTAAAAAAAGTACTAAATGCAACTGGAGCAAATAAAGTGATTTTATTTGGCCATAGTATGGGAGGGTTAGCTATAAGAGAATATTTACAAAATAAAGAAAATTGGCAATTTGGTTATCATAATGTAGCTAAATTAATCACAACAGGAACGCCTCATAGTGGGAGTAATTCAACCTCAGGAAATATATTAAACTACATAAGCGATACTGCTGGAAGTGAAAGGTCAGAAGCTGTGAGGGATTTAAGGTATCCTAAAACAAGTAGCATTTACGATAGAGGTGTTTATCTTTTTGGTGGAGAAGAAAATAATATAAATAGGTTAGGCTTAAATTATTTCAATAATGACGTTGATTGCAGCGGTGGCTTAAATTATGTTAATGGGCTTAATTATAAGAACTTGTACTCTGATATCTCTTATAGTTGTATAATAGGGACTGGAGGCAATTTTTTTTTATCGACAACAGGAACAGGAGGTGATGATATTGTAGAAGGAAATAAAGCATCAATATTTAATTTGGGATATAATAATCTAAAAGGAGGTACTTTTTATGCAATAAAATGTTTTGAAGAAAGTGGAGCTAGTAAATATTATTCCGATAAAGACTATACTTGGCATACAAAACTTCCTAAACAGAGGTGGATAAATACTTATGCCCTAGACGAGCCAAATGAAATCAGTTTGGCTTATGAAATTGAACCCGAAAAAGTTTACAGAGGTTTTTTCACACCACAAGCAAGCGGAAGTTTGAACGATACAGATATTTTTAAAATATTTTTACCATCTACAGGTGTTTTGAATTTAGCTTTTAATTCATCAGAAGGATCAATCGGATTGTATGATTCAAACAACAACATCTTATTAAATCAAAATAGCGGTTCTGAAAAGATAAATGTACAAAGTGGTGGCAACTATTATTTAATTGTAAAAGGAGCAGCAGGAAATAATTCAAGTGCTTGGGAATTCAGGACTTATAGTTTTGCCACAAGTTTTTGTGCTTTACCAACTTCTCCAATTATATACACAAATGAAAACACCACATTTTGTGAAGGAAATTCTTCCACTTTAACAACCGATTCTAAATTTTCGGGTTATAAATGGTTTAAAGATGGTCAAGAAATTGATAATAATTCTCCAGAGCTAATTGCTAAAGAAACTGGTAACTATACAGTTAAAGGCTTACAATGCGGGGTCTCATTAAATTCATTAAATAGCCTTAGCATTAAAGTTAACCCCATTCCAAATAAACCCAATATTTCAAAAGAAGAATTGCCCGATAAATTTGTGCTTACCTCAAGTAATCCTGAAAATTTAGAATGGTACTTCAATGGGAATTTATTGAATAATGAAAAAAGTCAAACATTTAATCCACAGGAGCTTGGAAATTACAAAGTGAAAGTTATAAAAGATGGTTGCTCAAACATTTCGGATGATGTATTAATAAAAATGGAGAAGCCAACCCTAATTTTGGACAGTAAAAGTGCAGGCTGTGAGGGAGATAGCTTAAAAATTAAAACGCAATCAAATTTTAGTAAATACGTTTATTCTTATGGAAAAAATGAAATAAACTCAATAAAAAATGAAGTTTATTTAAAGAAAACGGGGAACTATTCTGTTGTAACTTACCGAGGAAAGTTTTCAAGCCCACCTTCAGATTCCGTCAAAATCAACATTTATCCGTACCCCCAAAAACCAATTTTATCACTGGAAAATTTTTCATTAAAGTCAAGTAGTATTTTAAATAATCAATGGTTTGTAAATGGGGTTGATCTAAAAGATTCAACTAATCAAATATTAAGAATTTTAGGTCCTGAAAATTATCAAGTAAAAGTAACTGAAAATGGATGTTCGTCCATTTCTGATAAATTTTTAGTATTATCGGAAGAAAAAAATCTTTTATTTGACAGTAATTTAAAAATTTATCCAAATCCAAATAATGGAAATTTTGAATTTGAATTTTATTCAAATGATTTCAAACCAATTGAAATCAATATTTATAATAGTTTTGGTAAAAAGATTTATAATAAAACAATAAAAATAAATGGTAAATATTTTGATAAAATTTCTATTCAAAATAATCCAGCTGGCCAGTATTATTTGAGCCTGCAAAAGGATAAATCAACAAAAGTGGCTAAATTTGAAATACACTAAAATTGTTTTTAGAAAACAAAATATAGCCCTTTTTTTGTAACTCAAGAAATGCATTATGATTTTTTTTAAAAATAAAAATGTACAGATCATTAGTAATATTATCGATTTACTTGGCTTTCATTACTGGTTGTTCAAATAATAATTCTGAAAATAAAGCTAAAAAAACTGATATTGATGATATTTCTGTATTATCTGCTTTGCCTCAAAAAGTACCAACGCCTGCCAATAATAGCATCACTGAAGAAAAAATAAAATTAGGAAAGCTCCTATTCTTTGATCCAATTCTCTCGGGAAATAAAGATGTATCATGCGCCACTTGCCATCATCCACAATTTGGTTTTGCTGAAAGTTTAGAAATTTCAATTGGTGTCAACGGGAAAGGAATCGGGGGAAAACGTGAGTTTTTAACCCCAAATGATATACCTTTTGTAAAACGGAATTCACAATCAATAATTAATGTGGCCTTTAATGGCATAAAAAACAATGAGGCGGTTGATCCAGCAATGGCTCCGATGTTTTGGGATTTAAGAGCTAAAAGCCTTGAAAATCAGGCCTTTGAACCAATAATGGCTTTTGAAGAGATGCGTGGGCATAATTACGGAAAAGAAATTGCCGTAAATGAAGTGGTTAATCGACTTAAAAAAATTATAGAATATCAACAATTATTTGAAAAAGCCTTTAAGCAAAAGGACGCAATAACAAAAGAAAATTTTGGCAAAGCAATTGCAACTTATGAACGTACAATTATTGCCAATAATTCCAGATTTGACCAATACATGAATGGCGATAAAACCGCCCTCTCACTAAACGAGTTAGATGGAATGCATCTTTTTTTTGAAATCAGGCTGTTCAAAATGTCATAATGGGCCTATGTTTTCGGACTTTAAAACCCATGTAATTGGTGTATCAGATAATGAAAATTTAAAAGAATCAGATAGTGGTTTTGAAAAAAAATACGCTTTTCGTACACCAACCCTAAGAAACCTCCGCTATACTTTTCCATATATGCATAGCGGAAAGCTCAAATCACTTCAAAATGTACTTGAATTTTATGAAGATTTATCAGGTGGAAAAATTGCAAATCCGAATGTGAGTTCTTCGCAAATCGATCCACTTTTAAAAAATTTGAATGTCGATTTTAAGGATATTTCTTCAATTGTAGAATTTATTAACACCTTGAATGACGATAATATTGATAAAACAATACCAACACATGTACCTAGTGGCCTAAAAGTTGGAGGCAATATTGATTAATAATTTCTGGAAGAATTTTTTAATTGTAGTTTTCAAAAATCACTATATTTACAGAAAATTAAACAGAATGCAAGTAAAAGAAAAACCAGTTTTTCATAAACGGATTTTTTGGGATGTAAATTTCGAAGCACTAGATTATGATGCCAAAGCAAATTTCGTAATTGAACGGGTGTTTGAAAGGGGCGATGTGCCTGATATTCGCAATTGCAGAAGATATTATGGCGATGAAAAAGTGACTTCCGCACTTTTAAATGCAAAATTTTTACCTGAAATAACAATGCATTTGGCAAGTGCTGTAATAGACAAGCCTTTAAAAGATTTTAGATGTTACAAACTCAGACAGTTGAACCCCACACTTTTTCCATATTAAAAAAATTGATGGAAATGCCTGAACTTCAGGGCTTTTCACTGGTAAGTGGTACTGCCCTTTCACTTTTATATGGGCATAGAATATCAATCGATTTAGACTTATTTTCAAATCAACCTTTTGAAAATAATGATATTGTAATAGCTCTCCAGAAAGCTTTTGGAAATAAATTTGACAACAGAAGTACAAATCCAAAATTTGGCGTTTTTTGCTTTATTGAAAATGTAAAGGTAGATATTGTACACAATCCCCATCCAAATATTTTCCCGCAATTCCTGATTGATGACATTCGAATGTTTTCTAAAGAAGACCTTGTGGCCATGATGGTACAAGCTGTTTTAGGACGAGGAAAAAAGAAGGATTTCTGGGATATTGCTGAGCTACTAAATGATTATTCAATTGATGATTTTATCAATTTCCATAAGCAAAAATATAGTACACAAAACCTGCTTATTACTGTTCCTCAGGTAATTACCTATTTCACGGATGCTCACGAAAGTGAAGACCCAGTAAGCTTAAAAAATCAAAGCTGGGAAAAAGTGCAGCAAATTATCAAAAAGAAAGTTTCTGACTATTTGACATAATTCCATGATCCAATTCAAAGCCATTCTCGATAAGTTTAATGAAAAAGGTGAGAAAACTGGCTGGACCTATTTTGTGATTCCTGCCCATATTGCACAGGAGCTGAATCCAGGCGTGAAAACTTCGTATCGAGTAAAAGGAAAAATAGATAATTTTCCAATAAAAATGGTTGCCTTAGTGCCTATGGGTGAAGGCGATTACATTATTCCCTTTAACGATAGATTCAAAAAAGCAACAGGTAAAAAAGAAGGCGCAAAAATCGAAGTATTTCTCGAAATTGATACAGATGAGTTTCCTTTCTCTCAAGATTTATTGGCTTGTTTGGAAGATGAACCCATTGCATCGGAGGCCTTTTACAAAATGCCAAAAAGCCACCAAAAATATTATTCTAATTGGGTAGAAAGTGCTAAAACTTTTGAAACCAAATCAAAACGAATAGTACAATGTGTTTTTGGATTGGCCAATGGAATGGATTACGGCCAAATGATTAGGCATTTTAAGCAGGCAAAATAATGGTAAAATCTATTTTGTTACTGGTAAACCCTGTTTCAGGAAATGGAAAAAATGTTGAAAACTCAACCTTTATAATCCAAGAATTAGAGAAGGAAAACTGGCAAATTTTCCGATTTATCAGTAAGCAAAAAGATGATTTTATAAAATTCCTCCAAAATACCGACATTCAATCATATACACATATAGGCATTGTGGGTGGCGATGGTAGTATGCATGAAGTGGTAAATGGTTTGATGCAAAATACGTTTAATCAAAAAATTCCAATTTTGCTTTTTCCTTGTGGTTCAGGAAATGCTTTGAACCACGATTTGAACTGCTTTACAATAGAAGAAGCAATAAAAAGATTAAAGAACAATCATTCTGAAAAAATAGATATCATCCAAGTAAAAGCAAAAAACGAAGTTCATTATGCAATGAGCATTGTTGGCTTTGGACTTGTAAACGAAATAAATAAAAGGGCCGAAAAAATACGATGGTTGGGTGATATGCGCTATACTTTAGCCGCCTTGGTGGATATTTTAAGGAATCCAAAATATGAAGCAAAAGTAGAAATTGATAGCGTAAAATATGATAACGATTTTTGTTTTGTACTCATTTCGAATACGATACATACTGGTAAAGCTATGAAAATGGCCCCATTAGCCCTACTAGCTGATGGATATTTGGATGTTTTACTGGTAAAACATTTAAAAGTTTGGCAATTGCTTTTACTTTTCCCTAAAATATTTTCTGGTAAGCATATTAATTCGCCACTTTTGAAATATACTCATGCCAAATCAATAAATATTTATCCTAAAATTACCCAATTTGGCAATTTTGATGGGGAGGTAAAAGGATATTCGCCATTTGAAATTGAAATATTGCCAAAAGCTATTGAAATAATTTGTTAGAAAAAATGCTAAAAACAATTCTTCTATATGGCTCATTATTAGGCTTATTAATTATTCTGATAAGTTCAGCAGAGTATATTTTTTGGATGAAAATGAACTTCATTGAATTATATATTGGCTTAATTGCAACTGTTTTTTTGGCTTTAGGACTTTGGTTTGGTAAAAAATTAATCATTAAACAAAAAGCAGAAAAAATAATCGGACAAGAATATACCTTTAATGAACTAGGAATAAGTAAAAGAGAGTTTGAGGTGTTAGCGCTTGTAAATAAAGGTCTTTCGAATCAAGAAATTGCCGATGTGCTTTTTGTTTCAACCAATACCATAAAAACACATACCTCAAAATTATTTGAAAAATTAGAAGTGAAAAACCGCACTCATGCCATATTGAAGGCCAAAGAATTGGGAATTATTGCTTAAAATCACCCAAAAGAATGACAAATTTTAAGATTAATATCTTGAAATTTGTGAATGAATTCAATTCTAAACTATTAAAAAAATGAGAAAAATAATCACAAAATATGGTTTGATTTCTGGAATAATTTCAGCCGTTTTATTGCTAATCGTTTCTATTTTAAATAAAGACAAATTTAACTTTGACTACTCGATGGCCATCGGCTATGCCTGTATGATAGCAGCCATGGTTTTTATTTATTTTGGGATAAAAAAATATCGAGATCATTTTAATGGCGGGAAAATTAGCTTTAAAACAGCCCTATTAATTGGTTTGGGTATAACTCTCATTTCCTGTATATTATATTCGCTAATGTGGCTCATAGTTTATTATAATCTGATGCCCAATTTTATGGATGATTATGCCAAATTCAGCCTGCAAAAAATGCAAAATTCTGGAGCCAGCCAAATTGAAATAGACAAATTAATTGCTTCAATAAACGAAATGAAAGAGTGGTATAAAAACCCAATATTAGTGTTTTTAATAACACTAATGGAGCCTACTCCAGTTGGCATAGTTATTTCATTAGTTTCTGCTATAATTTTGAAAAAAAAGTAATATGAAAATCCAAACTCTGGCAGGAATTCTTAAATTTTGATTAAAATTCGTGAATTTGAACTATTTATAAAATGATTTTCGTTTATTTTGTACGTTAAAAGCTAATTAATAATTAAATGAAAAATATACTATTTGCAATTCTGACACTAGGATTTATTTTTTCGAGCCAATTGAGTAATGCTCAAGAAAAAACTAAAATTAAATGGATCACTATGGACCAAGCCTTCGAAGCTATTAAAAAAGAGCCAAGAAAAATTGTAATCGATGTGTATACTGACTGGTGTGGATGGTGTAAAGTGATGGATAAAAACACTTTCAGCGATGCGAAAGTGGCCGAGTTTGTAAATAAAAAGTATTACGCTGTAAAATTAAACGCTGAGCAAGGTGGCGAAATTCAAATTGGCGATAAAAAATATACGTATCCTCAATTGGCGTCAGAGCTAATGCAAGGCCGGATGAGTTACCCAACAATAGTATATTTAGACGAGAAATTCAACATGATTCAGCCGATTCCAGGTTATCAGGATGCCAAGGCCTTTCATCAAGTAATTACTTTTTTAGGCGATAATCATTACAAAAAGCTAGATTTTGAGAAATATAAGGCTGAGAAATATGATAAGGCTTATCAGTAGATTTGAGAAATAAGATTTGAGATTTTAGAAAAAACGCCAATTGGAAGGATTCAAATGGCGTTTTTTTGTTCTATATCCTATTTTGTACACGCTACTCCCAACCCATAACTTCACTAATTGCCAACTATTTACCTGTGCTATCTTTTGGTGCTATTTTTTTAAGTTCCTCTTCAGCAGCTTTTTTCTTATCTTCAATTTCATTTTTGGCTTTATCTTCCGCAGCTTTTGCCTTGGTTTCTAGGTCTTGTTTTACTTTTTCCTCCGCTTCTTTGGCTTTGGCTTCCATGGCTTTTCGCTTATCCTCAGCCACTTTTTTAGCTCTTTCTTCCAAATCTTTTTGCAGTTTTTCGGCTTTGGCACGGCCAATACTATCCAATTTGGCTTTAGCTTTTGCTTCAAGTTTTCGTTTTTCTTCTTCAACTATTTTAAGTAGTCGGACTTTTTCTTCGGCTATTTTTTCCTCAGCTATTTTCTTAAGCCGCTCGGCTTCTTCTCGAATTTTGTCTTCAGCTTCTTTTTTGAGCCTTTCAATTTCAGCTTTTGCTTTGTCTTCCAACTCTTTTTTCCTGGCTTCCGCCTCAGTTTTGAGCCTTTCTAACTCGGCTTTTGCTTTATCCTCTAGCTCTTTTCGCTTAGCTTCAGCTTCAGTTTTAAGTTTGTCGAGTTCTTTAAGAGCTTTCTCTTTTGCCGCTTCTATTTGTGCTTTTACTTCTGCTGTAACTGTTTCCTTTATTAAATTGGCCGTTTTACTACCTTTAAAAGCTATTTTTGGTTGCTTGAATGTTCCTCCCATTTGTAATTCAACGGCCACTCTATCAGTTCCTTGCAATGTTTTGCCTGTCCAAATTTTAAAAGCGTCATTAAAACCTTGGCCCACTTTCCCCGTTGGTGCATCAATATTTATGGCCCAATCAATACTCCCGTCTACCATATTAAAACCGCCAACACCAAACTTGTAGTCTTTAATGCTAAAATTAAAGGGTTTAAAGCCCATACGGCCATTATTAATTTCAGTTTGCATGAGCAAGTCTTGCAAAACAATTTTTTGTAAAACAGGCAATTTAGTTTTTGCCGCAACCGCCTTCACAACAGGGTTTTCTTTAACTTCAGCTTTTATTAATTTTATCAAACCTTTACCAGAAAGCGACATCAATTTAGGTACCATATCTTGCCCTAGCTCCCCCGAAAGGTTAAACTTGGTTGTAAAATTGCCTAATAAATACTCGGCAATCGGCACAAAATTTCGTACAACCCATAGGTGCTGATACGATTGGGCAATGTCTAGTTTTTGCAGGTCCAAATCAAAATCAAACTTTGGATGCAAAATATCTTGAGAATTATAGCTTCCATTGGTAACAAAGCTGCCCCCCAATGAACTAAATACTACATTTTGCATTTTTACCAGCCCGTTGTTTACTAGAATCTTACCGCTTGCGGTCGAAATTTTCATTTTCTCATAGGCACTTTCTACTACTTTTGCATTAATAATTAAGTTTAAGTTTCTAGGAATTTTAACTGCTTGTAATTCACTAGCTATCAATGTTTTATCTCCTGGGTTCGGGTCATCTTCCATCCACTCATTCATATTAAACGAATTAGAAATCAAGTCCAAAATTCCATTAAGGGCTTCATCGTTAAATACATAGCCAAAATAATTTGAGAATATACCTGAGCCTGAGTAGTCCGATTTGCCTAAAAAGCCTGTGGCATTTTTAGCTATAATTTCTTTTGGAGTAAAAGTCAAATCAGCCGATTTGGCTGAAAATGGTTTCGGAAAATCCCTAGAATTGTATTCAAAATCCTGCAAAGTGGCCGTTCCAGCCATGTTTAAATTTTGGTATTGGCTTTTGGTAATGGCCTCCATATTACCTTTTGTGGTAATATCCCCAATAATTTTCCCTTTCAACTTTGTACCTTTTATGGGGAATATGGCAGTAATTCTTGTTAAGTCTAATTTACCTTTTGCTGCCAAATCCCACTGAACATTGTTGAAGTTTTCAATAGTTCCTTTGATTTTGAAAGGCTCATCTTGCATCACCAATGAGGCGTCTGATATATTTAATTTTGTATCCGTTGGCTTTCCAGAACTATTTAATAATGAAGCTATTAGGCTAATATTTTGAATCGGTTCGGGAAATTGGTCAGACTTTACAAAGCCATTTTTCAAATTCAATTTTCCCTTAACAATTGGAAATTCAACTTTTGTATAATAACCCTTCGCTACAATATCAGCATCCAAATTCCCCCTCATCGCCAAACCTTTCATTGGAAATATTTTATTTATTTCCGCCAAGTCGATATTTCCTTTTATATCAGCATCTACTTTTGAGTTTTGCAGGCCGACCAAAAGCAGCCTCCCTTTTATTGGATTTTTACCTAAATTCAAATTAAATTTTTTCAAATCGATATGCGTATTAATCAATTTATCGGTTTTATTTTCGAAGAAACCATCAATATTAACATCTGAAATAGGTACCGAAAGCGAAGGAAATTGTAAGCGACCCTTGTTCACTTTTGCTGAAATTTCGAAAGTTGGGGTTTGGTGAGCATTATAAATACCTTTGGCTTTTCCTGCAATCGTAAAGCTACCAGAAGTTTCTGTATTTTTATAATCATCAGTATAAAAGGTTGGAATTAAGGATATTAACTTTTTAAAATCTTCATTTTCTTTTGTAGCAAATTGAACATCGAGATTTAAATTGGTGTCGGGCAGTGTAACAATTCCGCTTAAATCGATAGGAAAATCGTTTATTTGTAATTTACCCACTTTCAATTGATATTGATTTTTAGTAAGGTCAACATTTATTGGGCCTTCAAATGAAATACTTCGGCCGTTCAAATAGGTATTTCCTTTATAGTTAATCTCCGATTTCTCAATATTTGTAGTAGAATTTACATCGAAATGTTGACTGGTAATATCGCCTTTTCCTTCATGATTTATATTGGTAAGCTTAACGAAAGCTGGTAATTGCCTATTGTCGTAAGTGATTTGTGCATTGGTTATTTCCCAAGAATTAATGGCTACTGAAAAGGTAGATGGGATTGTATCTTGCTTATTATCAACACTTTTACGATAAATATCATAATTATTCGACCCATCTTTCAATACTTTTAGGAGTACTTTTGGGCTATTTAATGCTATAGAATTCACTTTTATTTTACTTTCTTTGAAAATACTCATCAAGTTGAAACTCGTATTAAATTCTTTGGCGGCCACTAGCGTATCACCTAAAAAAGGAGTATTGCCTATTACACCAAAGTCAGAAAGAGAAACCGTAATTTGAGGGAAATTCTTGAAAAGTGAAAGGCCCAAGTCGCCATAAAATACTTTAGCATCAATTTTTTTCTCAATCTCAGCATCAACTTTTGCTTTTATTTTTCCTTTAAAAAATAGAGGAAAAGTAAATAGTAAAGCAATGAAAATCATTACTATGGAAATGATAATGAGGAAGATTTTTTTCATTTCTTATGTAGCCACGTTATTTTATAAACGTATTATTTTAATTAAATGATGAGTAAGGAGTATTAAAACCCCAACTCTTTTTCAATTAAAAGAATAAAACAGTGGATAATTTTGATATGGATTTCTTGAATACGGTCGGCAAACCCAAAATGAGGCACTATTATTTCAACATCGGCGGTATTTTTGAGTTGGCCGCCGTCTTTTCCTGAAAGCAAAATCACTTTCATACCTTTTTCTTTGGCGGAATTTACTGCATTAATTATATTTTTAGAATTACCAGAGGTACTGATTGCCAGCAATACATCTCCTTGATTACCAAGGCCTTCGACGAATCTTGAAAACACATAATCAAATCCATAATCGTTGCCAACGCAGCTTATATGACTCACATCCGAAATAGCAATCGCAGCCAAAGACTTTCTATTGCCACGGTAGCGCCCAGAAAGCTCTTCGGCAAAATGCATAGCATCGCAATGTGAGCCACCGTTACCACATGATATTATTTTTGAACCCGATTTAAGGCTTTCTGCCATTATTTTGGCGGCTTGTTCTATTGATTCAAAGTTATTACTATCATTAATAAAACGCTCCAAAACAGTTTGTGCTTCAATAAATTCTTTTGAAATAATTTCTTTCAAATCCATCAGAATGCCGTTTGTTTGTAAGGTAAATTCCAACGCAAACCAAAGGTTGGAATAGTCGATTTTATGTTTTCTTTTAAGTTTTCGGTCGACCGAATAATCAGACTAGCATCGGCAAACATGTTGTGAATGAGCATATAACTCAGTCTAAGTTCTGAAAAAATAAGTCTAGTTTTTAGGCCTTGCCCAATATAATTGCCCTCGTCACGCACACGTGTATCGTAATTTAATAAAATATTACCTCCCCAATTTAAGTTTGGGTCGTCTTTGCCTGATATGCTGTTTATATAGGAGCCTACAAATAAAAGTTTTTTTGAAATCTGGTAGCGCAAAACAGTTGCTGACTCTTTGAAATTAGCTCCTAATGGATGCGCAAGAGCTTGGTTATAATTAGCAAAGTTGGTTGTTGAGCTAAAGTGAGCATAAGTATAAGGCCTGGCAACATTAATTTCTGATTGTACATCAAGGTTTTTTAAACCAAAAAGGTTTACTGTTTTAAGCCCAATTTGGTAAGCCCATTTATTTATAAACCGCCCTTGGTTTTTGAAAAAATCCTTTATAACAAGCTCATCAAAAAGGAATTGACCATAAATAGAGGCTTTTTTATTAGAAATATACTTGAAATTGATACCAATCATTGTATTGTCGGGACTACCAACATACGACTCAACAAAACGATAAAATATGATTGGATTTAAGTAATTGATATCTATTCCGTTGGATCTGTTTAAAATTACCGTTTCAAATAAACCCAAGTTAAAGTTTTTGCTAATATTTATTCCCAAATTATGCGATACCATATATTTACGAGGAATTATTGTGTTTTTCCCAACATAATTTTGATAATCAGTCAGTTGTGTAAATTGATTTTGGTATTGTACTTTTCCTATTTTTGTGTTTATTTTCAAAAACAACGTAGGTGCCGAAAAATCAGAAAGTATAACCGAACGCAGCCCTGAACCTATGAAAGTTTTATCATGACCAAAAGTAAACATCATAGGTTTTACCGGGCTAAAAGTAATATAACCTCTCGCCGAAATATAGTCAATACCCTTTGCTCCGAAAGGTTTCCAATGGCCTTCTCCTGGAATTACCCTGTTAAGGTTGTGGTATTCTTTAATATAGTTGGGAAGCACAATTTGATTTTCTGTAAATAAAGTATAAAACCCAATTTTTTTTGAAATACTTCCTCTTATTTCAATACCACGAGTATTTTGCCAAATATCTCCAACTTCATCTTTCCCACCTGTAAACTGAAAAACTGGACTCACATGTAAATTAATCTCTTCATTATCAATACTATACAAATCAGATTTTCGCTCAAAAAAAACATTCCATAGCTTTTTTTTGCTAAAAGTAGAAGAATCGAATGCTATTTTTTGTGATACCGAAGGTTGGTTCCTGAGCGAACCAGAATGAAGCCACTCCCAATTGTCGTTTTTTAGGTATTGGATATTAAATAAATCCCGTTTGGAGAGTGATTTTCTATTGATAGTACTATCCAACAAATTAATTGTTTCAACTATTTCCTTTCGAGTATAGGGTTTAATACCTGTGAAAATAGTTGGTAATAAGTCGCCTGATAAAATTTCAAGTCTATCTAGAGTATGATAAGTATCTGCGTTTAAAGGCACAAATGCTGACTGTGCAAAAGAGGTTTTTGTAAGTGGAACTAAAAAAAAAATTAAGAGAAATAAACTAAACTTTGGCATAAAGAGTTCTAAATAAGACAAGGTTTGATTAATTCCTTATTCAATTACAAAAATAGTGTAATAAATGAATATAATTAGAAATGATAAATATTTAGTTGGCTTATTTGCATAAATATTGATTGTAAAAATCTTGATTTTTTTTCAAATTTTATTGAACAAAACCCATAATAAAGTACCTGACAATTGGAAATAGCAAAATATTTTTCCGTAATGCTCGCCAGCATGATTAAATTTTTTGGAGGACCAATAGCTGGGTTCTTAACAGGCATACCTATTGAAAAAACAATCTTTTTATCGGCCGGAGGTATGATGTTAGCTGTAATTATTACAACAATATTTGCTAAAACCATTACTACATTTCTTGAAAAAAGGCAGAAAACAAAAAAAATAATCTTTTCTAAAAGAGCTAGATTTTCAGTGAAAATTTGGCAAAAATTAGGGCTATTTGGTATTTCATTTCTTACACCTGTGCTTTTTACTCCAATTGGAGGCACATTGATGGCGCTTTCCTTCAAAGCCAATATTTATAAAATGGTTGCCTATATGCTTATATCCGCCTTATTTTGGGGCTATGTTGTGAGTTGGTGCATTTACAAATTGGTTTTTATATCTGAACTATTCTCATAAGTAATCACTTAGTCTCTTAAAATACCCCTAGTTATTTTAAAGGTCTCAAAACCCTCACAGGATCAGCCGGTTGGGGCAAAAGCTTTACAGCTTGCGTTTTTAATAATTCTAAAGCAACTTCCACAGCTTTTTCCAATTGAGGGTCGTGCCCTTCAATAACGGATTTTGCATCTTGCTCTACGGTAATATCTGGCGAGATTCCAATATTTTCGACATCCCAATCTCCTTTATCATTGTAAAAACCTCCTCGAGGTGCAGTTATACTACCACCGTCAATAAGGTTTGGTACATCCCAAATTCCTACTAAGCCTCCCCAAGTTTTTGTGCCTACCAAAGGCCCAATTTTTCGCTTCTTGAACATATAGGGAAGCATATCACCACCTGAGCCTGCCGTTTCGTTTATTATCATCACTTTTGGACCAAAAATACCTGCATTTGGTGCGGTAAATGGTTGTTTATCACCAATTGGATTATTGAAATAGCCCATCAAATCTCTGGAAAGTAGGTCTACAATATAGTCGGCAATTGAGCCACCACCATTATAGCGCTCATCGATTATGGCCCCTTTTTTGTTTTTTTGTGCAAAATAATAGCGATTAAAATTTTGGTAACCACCATCACCTGTATTTGGCAACCATACATAGGCCAGTTGCCCGTTCGAAAGTTTATCCACCATTTTTCGATTGTTTTCAATCCAATCGTATTGCCGCAGACCTGATTCCGATTTTACAGGTATTACCACAATTTCTTTTGAGCCATCAGTATTTGGCGACGAATTTACAGAGATAGTAATCTGTTTATCAGCGGTTTGATCAAAAAAGGAATATAGATTTTGATTACCATCCAAAGGAATTCCGTTTACGGCCAATAGATAGTCACCAACTTTTACTTTAATGCCTGGTCCAGAAAGTGGTGCTTTAAGGCTTGGGTTCCAGCTTTCACCCGTATATATTTTTTTAATACGGTATTTACCATTTGTAATTTCATAATCTGCTCCTAATAAGCCAACTGGCACTTTTTTCACTTCGGGAAAGTCCCCACCACCTACAAATGAATGACCAATAGAAGTTTCCCCACCAAAAATGTCCAGCACATAATTCAAGTCGGAGCGGTGTTTTACATGATCAACCCATTTTGAATAGGTTTTGTAAGCCCAATCCATATCTAGTCCATGTACGTTTTTAACATAAAAATAATCTCTTTGGTAGCGCCAAGCTTCTCTGAAAATCTGCTTCCACTCTGCCGCAGGATCAACATTTATCTGTATATTACTAGTATTTACCGTTTCTTCAGCAGGATTTGGCTTGCCAGCAGCATCAGAGATCAGAATTTGACCAGCAGGTGTGGAATAAGCAAGCTTGCTTTTATCGGCCGAAATCTGAAAATAATTTACATCTTCAACAATTACTTCGCCCTTCTTTTTTGATAAATCATACCTGCTTAAAGTGGTGGCAGATTGATCAAGCTTTGTTTCAGAATAAAATAAAATCCCAGATTTTCCAGCTTTTAAGGCCGTATAATTTTTCTCTGGCAGGGCCAAAGCGATTGTTCTTTGTGCCAAATTTTCAAAGTCGATTTTAACCAATTTAACACTGTCTTTTTTCTCTTTTTCTGGCGCAATTTCTATTTTTTTGCCCTTAATTTTCTTTGAAACAGTTTTTATATTTAGTGAATCTTTTTTCGAAGAATCTGCTTTAACCACTTCCTCATCGCTTTCTGGGGCCAATGGCGATGCACTATCTTTTGATAAAACAGCGATATAAATTGCCTTGGTAACTGGGTGCTCATACGACGACATATCTAACCAACCCACATTCATTCCGTAATTGGTACTTGCCGTAAAATATATATACTTCCCAGAAGCATCCCAAGCTGGGTTGGTGCAATCAGCCATTCCATCGGTAATTTGGAAAGTTTTGGCTTGATCCAAAGAATACACAAAAATGGCCGAATACTCATTAGTTAGCCTTTTGGTATAAGCTACCCATTTTGAATCGGAGGCCCATTCAGGATAAATTAAGCGTACTGGATGTGCAAAACCTTCATTATCAATTTTAGTAATTTTTTCAGACGCCACTTCTAGCAACCATAATGTTCGGTCAGCATCAGCAAAGCTGATGTATTTTGAGTCGGGCGACCATGCTGGCGTATAGTAAAAAGTAGGCTTTTCAAATTTTATTTTTTTTGTATTTTTGCCAAATTGATCTGCAATAACCAGCTGATATTCACCACCTTCGTCAGAAAACCAAGAAATATTTTTGCCATCGGGCGACCAAGCAACTTCTCTATCTGCCTCACCTGCACTATTTGTCAAATTGCGACTATCCCCTTTTTTTGAAGGCAGGGTAATTACTTCACCACGTGCCGAAATCACAATTCTTTTGCCCGTTGGCGAAACCGAAATAGCATCGATATTCTTGTCTACTTTTACCCAATGAGGTCGTGTCCATGGGAATTCTCCAGTAACGGTAATTGACAGTTTTTCATGTTTTTGAGTACTCGAATTGAGCTTATAAAGATAACCCCCGTTTTCAAAAATGAGGTTGCCATTACTACCTTCCAAATTTTTGCAATCAAATTCTTTGAAAAAAGTAACTTGCCTAACTTGTTTATTATCAGTATTATAGCTCCATATATTCATCCCAAAATCACGATCGGAAAGAAAATAAATTTGCTTTTCAAACCAAACAGGATTCATGTCTCTACTGTTTTGCCAAGGCATTTTTTCGGTTGCTTGACTTTGAAAATCAAATATTTTCAAAGGAGCATTTTGGCCACCACGGTAATTGCGGAATTCGTCTTCCCAAGGGTCAATTTCCTCAAAAACAAATTTCTTTCCATCGGGCGAATACTTGCCATTTACGGCACGGGGAACAATAAATTTGGTTGGCATGCCCCCTTTTATTGAAACTGTCCATAATTGATCGGCATTGGGGTTGGGCACTCTTGATCTTCCTGAAGTAAATAAAATATTTTCGCCATCAGGTGTAAAGCCTTGAACTAAATCAGGCCCAGGATGATAGGTCATTCTTTTGGGCTCACCTCCATCAATTGGCACCATAAACACATCGGTATTGCCATCATATTGGCCAGTAAAGGCAATTTGTTTTCCATTTGGGGAAAAATGTGGATTCGACTCCACGCCTTGGTAAGTGGTTATTCGCTTTACATTTTTCCCATCCAAATCGGCAAGCCAAATATCGCCGCCAAATACAAAGCTGATATGACTTGAGCTAATCGTTGGGTTTCTAAGTAGTTGGGTGTCTTGGGCTTGGGTATTTTTAAAAAAAAACAAAAAGGCGAAGCAAATAGGAAGATTGATAATTTTCATTTTGTTTAAGACGTTTATATTTTTTCAAATATATGGAAAAAATAGAATTTAAGCTAAAAACAAGTTTCATGTGAATTAGCCAATTCAAAAAGGTAAAACCTATTTTTCTTCCACTTTTCTAAAGATTGGGTTTACTGATTTTGTATGCAAATTACGAGCATATTTTTGCATGATGGCCAATTGTTCCTTGTTTTCTAAAGCCAAATTTTGAGATTCGGCAATATCATTTTTTAAGTTAAACAATTCATTTTTAGGTGCTTGACCATTTTTTTCTGAAAAAATGAATTTCCAATCCCCTAGCCGGACGGCTTGCATAAACCCTCCTTCATAAAACTCCCAATAAAGTGGCCTTTCTGGCAACTTTTGGCCAGTTTTCCAGTAATTTAAATGAGAAATTCCATCCGTTTGAACCTTTATTTTCGACTTAGCCAACACCATAAAAGTTGAGAGAAAATCCCAAAAAGCACCCTGTCCATTTCTTTCAATTCCTTTAGGTAAGCCTGATCCCCAAACGATGGTAGGTACCCGAATACCCCCTTCATACAAATCTCTTTTTATTCCTTTCAATCCACCTGAGCTGTTCATTAATTTCACATCTTCCAATGATCGGCCGCCCTCAATATGAGTGCCATTGTCGGATGTAAAAACAACCAATGTGTTTTTACCTAATCCATTGGCTTTCAAGGTCTCCATAATTTTTCCGACATATTCATCCACTTTTGAAACCATAGCAGCATAGGTCGCTTTTGGGTTATTTTGGCCACCATAATGATTACCTACAAATGGTTTTTCATCAAAAATACTTTTCCCTTTTTCGTCTAAATAAGGCTTTAAGCTTTCCTTTGGCACCTGCAATTCTGCATGTGGAATAGTTAGAGAAAGCATCATATAAAATGGTTTATTTTTAACCCTATTTTCGATGAAATTTATAGCTTCTTTGGTAAAAAAATCACAAGCATATCCTTCAAATCGACCAACATTTGCTCTTTCTGGTTGTTTCATGCCGGGAATATATTTCCACCCTACAGCTGGGTATTGAAAATGTCCTTCAACATGATGCAAATAACCAGAAAAATAGTCCCAACCTTTTTTCTCAGGACTTCCTTGTGAATTGATGTCACCCAAGCCCCATTTACCAAAAAGGCCCGTTTGGTACCCAGCGGCTTTTAATAATTCAGAAATTATGATATCCGATTTTCGCAGAGAAACCTCCCCATTACCTCTGATATAGGCGTTTCCAGGATGCTTACCCGTGAAAAGTGCACAGCGAGAGGGTGCGCAAACGGTGCTTCCAGAGTAAAATTGAGTGAGTTTTAAGCCTTCAGTGGCCATCTTATCAAGATTGGGTGTTTTGATAATTTTGGAACCAAAACAGCCCAAATCGCCATAACCAAGGTCATCGGCTAATATGAAAATGATATTGGGTTTTTGAGGCTGTTGGGTGAAAGAAGTGATAAAAATTAGCACTAAAAAGAGGGCTATTTGTTTGATTTTCATAATAATAAGATCTAGTAATATCTAATGATTAATAAATCCCCCTATAAATATGATCACCCCTTTTGCTCAGCGGTCGCTTCATTGGAATTTGGTCACCTTTTGAGTTTTCTAGCCAGTCGAAAAGCTCTTTTCTCAGATTTTTTGCTATTTCTTGGTGTTTATCGGAACGAATTAGGTTGTTTACTTCTGCGGTATCTTCCTGAAGATCATAGAGTTCATTGGTATCCCATATGCCATAATTGAAAATATATTTGTACCGATCCGTTCGCACGGCATACATGGTGGGTGTTTGTGGGAAATCATATTCCCAATAATATTCGTAAAAAGCACGGTTTTTCCAATTGGCTCCCGGCTTATTTTGCAAAATATTTACGAACGAATTGCCCTGCATTTGGACTGGTTTTGGCAATCCTGCATAGGCCAAAAGTGTTGGGGCAATGTCAACATTTTGTACTATTTCATCGATTTTAGTACCAGATTTTACCAAACTAGGGCATTTCACCAACATGGGTACTCGCATAGATTCCTCATAGGCATGACGCTTGTCAATCAGTCCTCTTTCGCCAAAACTAAAGCCATTATCACCCATATAAACGACCATGGTATTTTCATCTAAACCATTCTCTTTTAGATAGTTATTTATTTTACCAACCGATTCGTCTACCCCCAAAAGTGTTTCACAATATTGACGATAAAAGTTATTGAAATCTAAAATCCCATGGTACATATAGTCAACCCCATGATAAGAATTCCTTTGGTTTTTAACCCAATTTGGCATATCATTCAGGTTTACTTTTAACGGTCCCAAATTTTGATTATCAAAATCGCCGCCCCAGTTTTTGCTGTTTGCGGTTTTAGTCAAATACATCGATTTTGGGTATTGAATTTCCATATTTTTATAAGTACCTGTATGCCTTTTTGTAGGTAAAAACAAAGCGTGAACGGCCTTGTGCGATAAATACATAAAAAATGGCTTCGATTTATCCTGTTTTTTCATCCAATCGAGAGCATAATTGGTAAGTAAATCGGTGATATGGCTGCTATCTTGATATACCACTTTTTTGCCATTGATATTAAAAGTAGGATTATAATAAACACCTTGCCCTTTGAAACTGAGCCAATAATCGAAGCCAGGCTGCGGGGCATCATCAGCGTTGCCCATATGCCATTTACCCAAAAAGGCTGTTTTATAACCAGCTTTTTGCAAATATTGAGGGAAAAATTTCAAACCTTTGGGAATCGGGGCTTGGTTATCCACAATTGTATGTGAGTGTGCATACTGGCCCGTGAGTATGCTCGCCCGGGAAGGTGAGCAAAGTGCGGTGGATACAAAAGCATTTTGAATATGTGCTCCTTCCGCTGCCATTTGGTCCAAATTTGGTGTTTGCAGCCCTGAAAACTTATTCATAAAACCCATTGCATCAAAACGATGGTCATCAGCAAGAATAAAGATGATGTTTTTGGGTTTTGAGGATGGTTTTTTGGGCGGGGAGAATGAGAATAGGGTTGAAATTATAATAAAAAGAATTAGATTTTTCATAACTTGGGGATTCGTTTATTAGTATTGCCAATACTTGACGATAATAACTTATAACTCAGTATTATTTTTTATTATTTAAGAAATTAATTTACTATATTGCCATGTGCAATATCCACCGCCAGCCTTACTTGTTTCCAATCTATATTGCCAAGTAGGGCACATTCGGCACCAAGTATAAACCTATCTGGAGCGTTTTCTAAAACAGATTTTACAGCCATTTTTAAGTCTTCAGGGTTTTCTCTGGAAATCGGCCCACGCTTTTCCATTCCTCCAAAAACTGGCCTATTGAATAGTTTGGCGATATCTTTTGAAGCCATAATTTTTTCGCCAACTACCATATCACAGTTTACAATATGGCCAGGATAATCGTAAAATGGGCTCAGGTCGTCATAATCGCCCACATAATCGCAAATATGTAAAATATTACAAGCACAGGCTGCATCAATTTCGTTCATAAGTCGCAGGTCATATGGTTTTACATAGGTTTTAAAAATGGCAGGGTCTTTAAACCTAAAGCCTTCGCCTCCTTGACTGGAGGCCAAAAAGCCATCTACACCTAATTTTATACACTCTTTTACATAAATCAAATTGCTTTCAGCAATAATTTCCATGCCTTTTTTTACAGATTCGGGGTCCTGTTTCATATGCTCTGTGAGCAAATCGCTACCCACTGTATGCCCTGCACACATAAACGGTGAATAGAGTGTAGCTATAACGGGTGCTAATTTTCCCCCTTTTTTTACAAGTTGCTTTACCACATAAAGCTGTTTTTCATAAAAATCTTTACCATAAAGTGGCATTTTGATCCAATCTTCTGGCTTTTTTATATTGCCTAATTTAGGAAATTCTGATTCATATTGAATTTTCACAAAATCCATATCAATAGCTCTGAAATATTCTAAATGCCTATTTACAGCAGCATCACCTACTTTGTAGCCATCGCCAAAATGTACGAAAAAACCAACTGGCGTATAATTCTTATTTTTTCCACCATTAATTAGGTCAAAAACTACCTCTCTTTTATTGATTTTTTGCTTTGAAAATAGATTGTTAGAACTCAACATTGAAGTTGATGCCACGAAACCTAAGGTTTTCATAAAATGGCGTCGATTTTGTAGTTTTTCTATATTGAAAAAGTATTTAAATTATAATATTTTTATTATTTCAGATTTCAAAAACCCAATCCTTTGTGCCACCAAATATAAAGAATCCCCTTTTTGAAAAGAAAATGGCTTATCATAAACTGCCCAAGCACCTTTCACAGATTTTCGATAGCCGATTGATGCCCCTTTTGTTTTACATGAAATTGTAGCAGTTTTTCCTTTAAAATTTATGGTTGGTTTTGCCGTTTCTGGTGCCGTTTCTTTACCATTCCACCAACCATTTACCATTTCCATTTCTGGTATTTCGGCCATATCTCCATATTGTTTCATCCATGCCATGTGGGCTGTTCGCAATTCTGTTAACTTATTGTTATACTGAGGATTATTTGCTAAATTATTCATTTCATAGGGGTCGTTTTTATAGTCGTAAAGCTCTTCCAAAGGCTTTGAGATTTTGAACCAATGCATTTGCTTTTCATTGAGTTGGCCTTTCTCTTTTAAGGCTAATAGATGCGGCATAATTGGATTTTGCAACCTGTATCTTATATTTTGATAATAGGGTTTTTCACGCATATAATTTCGTAAATAAGTAAACTGCCCATCATTTACGGCACGGACACGGTCATATTCTGAGTCCATACGGTCACGTGCAGCATAAACATATTTTCGTTGTAATTTTGATTTTTGAGAACCTAAAAATGCCTGCCCTTGAATCGATTTCGGAATTGGAATATTGGCCAAGCTCAATATAGTCGGGGCAAAATCTACGAAGCTAAGCATTTGATTATCAGTAGAATTAGCCTTTATAAATGGGCCTTTTACAATCAAAGGCACACGTAAGCCTCTATCCAAAAGTTCTCTTTTCACATAGGGCATGCCATCGCCATGGTCGCTATAAAAGAAAATGACGGTGTCATCATAAAGGCCGTCATCTTTGAGTTGTTGTAATATTTCACCCACTTGCTTATCCATTATCATTACATTCGTGAGAAATCGAGCAATTGTTTTTCGTGAAATACTGTCATCAGGATAATAGGGAGGCACATCAACTGTTTTCGGATCAACCAAAAGGGGTTCATTATTACGGCTCCAAACTTGACTTTCATGCGTAGTTTCAATGTTAAAAATAGAGAAAAAGGGTTGGTTTTTGTCTTTGCGATTTCGCCAATGTGCTTTTTTACTATTTTCATCCCAAACGGTAACTGGCGCCTCAAATTGATAGTCTTGTTTGTAATTGTTTGTGGTGTAATAACCGGCTTTTCGCAAATATTCGGGGAAACATTTTACGTTTTCAGGAATCACCGCTGAATATGCATGGAAACCTGGTGGGTATGCTTCCTTAGATACAAGAGTTGAAAAACTTAAAGTACGCATATTTTGAGTGCCAATAGAAGTTTGGAAACAGCCTGTAATTAAGGCAGACCGGCTTGGAGCACAAACACCAGCTGTTGAAAAAGCATTGGTATATCGTACCCCTTCTTTTGCCAACTGATCCAAATTGGGTGTTTTGGCCACCTTTTCGCCATAAGAACCCAAATGTGGCGACATATCCTCACAAGTTATCCAGAGAATATTGGGGTGTTTTGGTAGTTTGTCAGAAAAACTGAATATGAATACTAGAGGGAAAAAGTAAAGTAGTTTTTTCATTATTATGATTTTAAAATCCACTCCCAAGCATCGCCAATTTCATGATCTTGAACTATTCCATTGAAAACGAAACCATTTTTAGTTAAAATTCTTGTCGATGCATTGGATTCTGGTGCTGTTTTTGCCCAAACTATTAATTTCGGGTCAATTTTTTTAACAATTTCTATTAACTCTTTGCAACCAAAAGAGGCAATCCCTTGATTTTCATTTGGTAAAAAGGTACCATAGGCAATTTCAACTTTATTATTGTCAGGTTTTGAAACAAATCCGCAGCAACCTACTATTTCATGGTCTCTTTTTATAAAGTAACCAACCCAGGGCAAATGATAACCTACTTTTGGGTAATAATCTTTGTAAATTTCGAACAAGTTTTGACAATCATTATTTTGAAAAATAGGATTATTTTTTTCGTTTAAATCTAAAATTAAAAGTTCCATATTTATTCCTTTAACAGCCCAATTTCTCTTACATTTTTACCAATGCGGCCTGTTAAATCATCCCCTAAATCTTCTCGAGCAATTTCGGCAACTTTTTGTAATTCAGCAACTATTTCAAGGTATAGTGATTGTACATCATAGCGCTCGCCAGGGTCACGCCTGAGGTCGTAAAGAGCCAATAGTATTGGATTGTTTTCGTCAGTTTTTCCAGGGAAGCCATCATTACCCGGCAAAAATTTCTCATAAGATCGTGATCCATGTGGCAGCACCAACTTCCAGTCGTCACGGCGGACGGCTTTTAGCGAATTTTTATTGTAAAAATAGTAAAAATATTTTCTGCCTTTTACCTCTTTTTTATTTTGCAAAATGGGCAACATATTTATTCCATCAATTTGATTGTTAGGTAGTTTTGCGCCACAAATAGCAGCAATTGTTGGAAAAATATCAATAGTTGAGGTTAATTTATTGCAAATACTGCCCTTTGGAGTTATACCCGGCCAACGCACTAGGCAAGGTACTCGATGGCCACCTTCAAACACCGTACCTTTACCTTCCCTGAAACCACCCGATGAACCCGCATGATTGCCGAAATTGAGCCATGGGCCGTTGTCGCTTGTGAATATCACGATCGTATTTTGGTCTAACCCATTGACTTTAAGCGTCTTCATTACTTCCCCCACTGACCAATCAACTTCCATTAACATATCCCCATATAAGCCTTGCTTGCTTTTTCCTTTGAACTTTGCTGAGGCGGCAATTGGCACATGGGGCATCGAATGCGGCAGGTACAAAAAGAAGGGCTTTTTTCGATTTTTATTTATAAAATTGACAGCAAAATTCGTATACTTTTGGGTGAGAAGTGCCTGATCGTCAAGGCTTTTAATAATTTCTTGTGTTTCATTATTTCTTATTAGTGGCAATGGCGGATATTGCGATTTGAATTCACCAGCTTTAGCAGGAATACCATCGAAACCGACAGACCACATATCATTGGAATAGGGCAATCCCAAATATTCATCAAAGCCATGTTGAAGAGGTAAAAACTGCTTATGATGGCCCAAATGCCACTTCCCAGCAATGGCTGTGGCGTAATCTTTTTGTTTCAACAATTCAGCTAGTGTAGTTTCAGAGCTATTGATTCCAACTTTTGCAGTGGGCATTAAAGCACCCGAAAAGCCAATCCTATTGGGATAACAACCCGTTAGCAATGCCGAACGAGAAGCCGAACAGACGGCCTGTGCAGTGAGAAAATTGGTAAACCTCATACCTTCTTGTGCCAATTTATCAATATTTGGCGTTTCATAATCATGAGCGCCTGTAACACCTAAGTCGCCATAGCCAAGATCGTCCATAAAAATAAGCACGATGTTAGGTGATTGATTTTTAGGCTTTTGCGCAATAAAACCAAAAAGCAAAAACAGTGCAAATATCGATAAGTAAGAGGTTTTTTTCATATTCCTAAATTAAGAAAAATTAATTGGATTATTATCTTCTTTTAATAGGTATAATTATTACAATTTTTTAAGAAAATCGCCTTCTAATATTGGAAGTACATTATACCTGTTTTTTTCCAAACAAAAACTTATATCTTTATGTATACCAAGGCCTTGTAATCTTTTTACATGTGATGAATTGGCGACAGCTGCCTCCATTCTATCCTTTTTCAGGTCGTATAATTTTTGAGCCATCATTGCTGTGTCTTCAACAATATCAAAATCGCTACTTAGAGATTCAACCAATGCGCCAGCAAAAAGAGTATCTTCCAAATTGGGCTTTCCTTTCCAACCTGCACAATGTACAATTACATCATAAGGTTGATTTTTCAAAAAATCAGCAACGGAATCGATGTTCAAAAAGGCGCCAATAATTACTTTCACTGCAGTTTTTGATTTTGTGATAGCCAATGTACCGTTGGTGGTAGTCATAGCAATAGTTTTGTCGACCAAACTTTCAGCCATATAACTAAACGGTGAATTGTCCAAATCAAAACCCTCAACCTTATGCGCATCTCGCTCAGCAGCAGCCAAATAACCCTTTAATTGATATTCTGCACATTCTTCCACTTTTGCAACAGGAATTATACTTTTCACACCATGAGCAAATGCTGTTACCATGCAGGATGTGGCTCTAAAAATGTCAACAACAACAACAATGGAATTTTCTAAATCATATAAATGGATGAGTTCAGGGCTTAGACAAACGTCAATTTGTTTTTTTTGCATAATTTTAAAATATAAAATCGGGATGGGGTATAAAAAATAAAAATATTACAAATTTATAGAATTTAGGCTTTAATTTTGAGTTGTGAACAATATTCAACATATTTCTTCTCCAAAAAATTTCCAGCTTTCCGATCCCAATACTTATAAATTGGCCGATTTGAAGTCTGAAGAAATGATACTTTCGCTTGGCCCGCAGCATCCCTCAACGCATGGCGTATTGCGAATGGAGGTAATTTCCGATGGCGAATTGATAGTTGATGTGGTGCCACATTTAGGTTTTTTACATCGCTGTTTTGAAAAACATTCAGAAGCATTACCCTTTAATCAGATAATTCCTTATGTCGACCGAATGGATTATATGGCTTCTATGAACTCTGAACATGCCTATGCTATGGGTGTAGAGAAAATGTTGGGTATTGATAAAGATTTGCCGCAAAGAGTTGAATATATCAGAGTTTTAGTTGCTGAAATGAACCGTTTAGCCTCTCATTTTGTGGCAATTGGCACATATGGGCTCGATATTGGTGCATATACCTCGTTTCTTTGGGTCATGCGTGACCGTGAGCATATACAGCGTATGCTTGAACAGGTGTCAGGTGCAAGAATGCTCTATAATTATATTTGGATTGGGGGGCTTTTTTACGATTTGCCGGTTGGTTTTGAAGAAAAATGTGCCGAATTTATCAAATACCTGAAACCGAAAATGCAAGAGCTCAATGAAATTTTAATAGAAAATAAAATATTTATTCAAAGAACGGCTAATGTTGGGGTTTTGCACATGAATTTGGCTATTTCTCATGGTTGCACAGGGCCAGTTTTGCGAGGGTCTGGGCTAAAATTTGATCTACGAAAAGTAGACAACTACTCTGTATACCCCGAATTGGATTTTGACATTCCAGTAGGTAAAGGTGAAATGGGCACTGTTGGGGACTGTTGGGATAGAAACCATGTCCGTTTTCAAGAATGTATTCAGTCAATAAAAATAATTGAACAATGTCTCGTGAAATTAACTACCGACTGTAGAAGAACACAAGACTTTGACCCACAAGCATTTGTACCAAAAAAAATACGCCCTGCAGCAATGGATTTTTATTGCCGAGCTGAAAACCCAAAAGGTGAATTGGGCTATTATTTTAGAACCGATGGCCGTTCGGATATTCCCGTTCGTCTTAAAGCAAGAGCCTGTTCATTTCATAATCTTTCCGTAATTCCTGTGATAAGTAAAGGCGCCTTGCTGGCCGATCTAATTGCTATTATTGGGTCAATGGACTTGGTAATGGGCGAAGTGGATAGGTAATGTTTGTTTTATCTTTGCCAAAATAAATACTATTTTACACCCAATTTATCTAATAACCATTGGTTCACCTCCTCGTTTTCTTCTGGGTAGGTCCAATGACCCGTCTCCAAATATAATTTAAGTGTTTTGGGGGCTGATATCACATTGTAGGCTGCAAACATGCTGGTCGGAGGGCAAGTTTCGTCATTAAAACCCATACTATAAAAAGTAGGTACTGTTAGCAAACGGGCAAAATTCACTACATCATAGTATGAAGCTGTTTTGATTTTATCGGGTGTATTGTTGTTAGGATAAATATTTTTATCAAAAATATGTGGCCAGCCACCAGCTCGGCCTTTTAAATAGCCTACCATATCTGACATTGCAGGATACGTAGGAGCTGTAAATTTCACTCTGCTATCAAGCCCAGCGGTTACTATAGACAAAGCTCCACCTTGGCTACCACCAGCCACTGCCAAATTTTTACCATCAAATTGAGGCATGGAAACCAGGTAATCATTTGCTCTAATGCAGCCTAAATAAACCCTTTTATAATAATAGGCATCCCTATCATCCAGATTGTAAGTCCAATATTGGTTTACCCAGCCACCAATCATGTCTGTATATACGCCGGGATCCATAGTTACTGGCACACCGTGAATACCTATTTCTAAAGTTATAATACCTTTCTCAGCCGTACGAACGTCACCATAATATGGCCTCACACCTGCACCAGGCACTCTTAAAATCGCAGGATATTTTCCCTCTTTTTTAGGTACACATAAAATCCCATAGAGTCTGGATGCTCCATTGTTTTTAAAGTTTTGAAGATTTAAATGGTAAACATTTACTTTTTCGGTGCATCTATCTGGCAATAGTGTTAGCCTTGCATCCATGGGTACTTTAGCAAGATCGGCCTTGGCGTCGTTCCAAAATTTATTAAAATCTGCAGGATTCTCAACCGTTGGTTTAATTTTTTCTGGTTCAAAAGCTGCTGTGGCCAATCCTTTATATTCTCTACCTTCGTATTTGGCTGTAACTATACAACGCAAAAAACCCTCAGTGTTCAAGGTCCCTCCATTTATTTGCATGTTTCCTTTTGGCAAAATTGTACTATCTATAACCGTAGGCGTTAATTTTTCTAGACCTACTGTATATTTTATAGCAGCATTGTTTACTGGGTTACCGTTGTGAAGGACCATAACATTAAACTTGACCTGCTGCCCTATTTTATAGGTCCAGTCTTCTCGGTCTGGTGCAATTATTACTTTAATTCTTTTTTCTGTGGGTTGAGCCTTAGAAATATTTACACCTAATAAAACAAAGTAAATTAAAATGATATGTTTTTTCATAGTGAATTTAAATAAATGGTTGAGAAAATAACGGCCAATTTCTAAAGTGATGAAATCCAGCTTAATAAGTAAAAATACTACATTATTCCCTATTTTAGAGCATCATTTTCACTATTTCAAAATTATAGTTATTTGTTGAAACTGCCAACGTTTTTAATCCCTTTTTGAACGTAACCATTAAGTTCCAGCTTTTCTTTAATGTTTAGAAAATCAACGGGTTCTTTGAAAATAATATCAATAATGGCTTTTGCGGCCATTCTGGGCTGTAAATACCAATCACTTTTATCTAGATATTTTATATGTCCTTAATAAAACAAACTACTCTATTGACCTCTTCAAATCCAACTTTTTTATGAAATTCAATACTTATTTTATTGTCAATTTCGGCATCGGAAGCCATTTGGGATAAGCCTTTTGATTTTGTCCATAGCTCTCCCATTTTAATAAGTTCGCTGGCAATTCCGCTATTTCTGAAACCATCTTTTATATAAACTGCCTCAACATAAGCCACTGGAAAATTTTCAGCACCTTCCACATAACACTGCCGAATGGCAATATGTATAAAGCCAATATAAGTATTTTCAATTTTCACCAAATAACAAATTTCATTCTCGGAATTTAAAACCATTCGCCAGCTTTTCTTTTCTTCCACAAAATCAATTTCAGACCAAAGCTCCAAGTTAAGTATTGTCAGTTGCTCAAGGTTTTGGTCTGAAATTGATTCAATCCGGTTTGTATTAAAAGACTTGGTTGTGAGCATTGTTTTATAGTTTATTTTAAAAAATGATGAAAATCGTTTTTTTTATAGTGATTCGTTGGAACTTTGGAAATAACAGAGTTTAATCGTTTTTATATTCCAAAATATCGCCAGGCTGACAATCCAATGCTTTACAAATAGCTTCTAACGTATTGAATCTTATGCCTTTAGCTTTTCCAGTTTTAAGTATGGAAAGGTTAGAAAGGGTTAAATCTACTTTTTCGGAGAGTTCGTTTAATGACATTTTTCGTTTTGCCATCATCACATCTATGTTTATTATTATTGCCATTTGCTTATAGTATTAAATCGTTTTCTTCTTGTATTTCAACACCTCTTTTAAAAATCTGTGAGATTACAAAAAGTATTACGCCCATAAATAACCAAACATCGGCACCATCAAAATTTAATTGATTAATACCTGGCATATTTATACCTTTTTCAACCAACCATTTAGTATAATTTATACCCCAATTGGAAAAAAAACCAATTCCTAAGGCCAAAAAGGATAGGATTTGAATAAATTGACCAAACTCCTTTTTAAAAGGTTTTACCATATCCAGTTTTTTACTGTCCAAATTTTTGATAATTAAATAAAACATCAATGCAGTCAAAACTGCGACGATAATCATTAAAAAGGTTATAACTAAAAAATAACCAGTGTCATAATTGTATAAACTCGAAAAGTCTATTTTATTCCAATAGTTGCTTGCAGCAGTTGGGTTAATTGCCATTGCATAAATGGTATTGGTGATGTAGCCTCCAGCATCGATACTTAGCCCAACAAATATTATCCATGATAAGATGGATAATATTTTTAATATTTGTTTGCTTGTGATTTTAATTTCCATTATTGTTATGTTTTAAATCTTACATGACAAAATTAATAAATTTTTATTATAAAACAATAAATATTTATTAATTTATATCCTTTATAGATAAATCATCAAACTATTTTGAGGAAAAAAGGATGCCTTACATTACAATATTATCAAAAATATTTGGGCGGAATACTCAATAAATCATATTTAAAGTGGGGGAAAAATGCAGTTATATGGTTCTTTTACTTTCACTTAATCTAGTTAGGGCATTCGGGTAAAAAGTGAAAAGGCTAAAGCAATATGTGAAAGCTTAATTGCCCATGCCAAGGGCTCAACCAATGAGCCGAAACCAATTTTATTCAAGTATAAGTTGCCGAAATTATTAATGCCATTATCGAACATACCAGGTAGGCTATGCACTAAAAATATTATAATGAGGGCTATGCACAGAAAAGACAGATTTATTGTCATTTTTAGTTATTGTTTAAGGTTTATTTGCAATAATTCGCCTTTTTTTCTGCGAAACCAAAATTAATTTTTTGAATCTGTGTAAACTTTCAAAGGTTACTTTTTGCATTCGCCATTATACAAAACTCTAATACTTGCTGCCGAAGCATTGCAGGCGTTGCCGTAGGTTTTCATATTACAACCGCAGACAGGGTCATATTGGGCTGTGCATACTACATCTGGTTTTATTTTTTCAATACAGTCAATTCCCTGTTTTCCATCGGAATCTATTTCTTTTTCACAGCCAAATATGGATAAAACGGCAAGTATTAAAACTATTTTTTTCATTAGATAAATATTTTTGTTTATAACTTTTAACATGACCAATTATGATACAAAATAGTTGTAAACAAATCATCGAATTTGAATGGCTGCAAAAAATAATTGCCCATTAGCCTCTTTTAGAAGCGATTATTTATTTGCATTAATGCAAAAGAAGCATACTTTGAAATTCAGAATAGCATCTAAAAGGAGAAAAATTAAAGCTGTGAATTTTGTTCGTTTAAAATATCACAATTCTCATTTATATTTCTTAAAAATTTAAGGTAGAAGGTAAGTATTTAGCTACAAGGTCTTCATAATAAGGTTTTAAAGCTTTGGCATCAGGCTTTACAGGGACTTTTGAATACAGGTCATATGGGTTAAATTTATCCACCCATTTGAACATTTCGTAGTCATGTTTAGTCATAAAATGGCCATAGGCATCCTCCCGATGTTGTGGGTAAAATGAATGGTAACGAATCATATAAAGAGCTTCTTCTGGCAAATAATTTTTCATCATTTGATATAGATATTCGTCGTGCCCCCATGAAAGTTTCACATTGTTTATTCCACATTTTGGCTCATAAATACCATATTTTGTATTGAAGCGAGGGTCTGTTGAATCTATATTGTATTTGAAATATTCAGGATATACAATTTTATCGGAATGCTTGCAACCTACCGCAAAGGTATCCCCAACAACAGCCCACTGAGGCTCACCAAATAAGCATAAAACTTTACCTAAATCGTGCATAAAACCAGTTAAAACAAACCAATCAGGGTGGCCATCTGCTCGAATGGCTTCAGAAGTTTGCAAAAGATGCTGGAATTGGTCCAAATCAGTATCGGGGTCGGAGTCGTCAACAAGGGTATTCAAAAAGTCAATAGCTTGCCAAATGGACATTTCCTTTTTATCAAATTTTAAAAAATCCTTTTCTTTTTCCAAAACAAAATCATAGGTCTGGTAAGTGTGGTTCAATCTATAAAATTCTTTTACGGTTTTCACCCTTTCGGAATCTTCGTAATTGCGGTATTCTTCTTTACTTTTTTCGGAATCTTTGGGCGCTGGGTATCTCACTAATAAATCATTTTCCCATTCTTCCAAATTTGCCAATGGCGATATTTCCTTTTCTGTAAATTGCATATGTTTTGTTGAAATTTTTAATTTTTTGTAAATATATTAAAACATATTCTTTTTAGAAAAATAAAAGAGTCTATTTTAATATTTTTTATGATTACTTATGGAAAGTAAAGTGTTCATAATCAAGTTTTTGTAAGTAATTTTTATATACAGAAAAACTATGTTTATCACTAATTCAGATCAAAAATTTTATCCATCAATAACCATTTTTCACCTTCTTTTGCCATAGGTAATGCTTGCTGATATTTCCACATCAATGCTTCCCATTCTTGTACTTTCGTATTTTCGGCATCTATTTTATTTTTGTGTTCAAATGAAAAGTTGTCTAAAGTTTCCATTATCATAAAAAGTCGGTTACCAATACGGTAAATTTCCATACTTCCTATACCAGATTTTTTAATACTTTTATAAATTTCTGGCCAAATTTTTTGATGATAACGCTCATATTCAGCGATTAAAACTTCATCATTTACTAAATCTAGAGCCAAACAATATCTTTTCATGGCTAAATCCTAATTTTTATTTTTTACAACGGCTAAAGCCAACAGCAATACAATGTTTTTTGAATACCTAAATTTTTTCGATACTATTTGAAACCACATGCCCTTTCCAACCAAAATAAAATACCACAAAAAAGCATAAAAGTGGCACGATATAGCCGAATTGAATATTATCGTTATAATTATCGATTATTTTTCCCATTATTACTGGAAAAATAGCACCACCAATAATTGCCATTACTATCAAAGCTGAAGCTGGTTTTACATTTTCTTTTAAACCAATTATACCTAATGAAAATATGGTTGGAAATGAAATTGACATGAAAAAGCCTAGTCCACCCAATGCCAAAACTACATTTTTACCATCGGCATTGATGGCAACTATACTTAATAATATACAAGCTAATGCGTAGATGCTCAATAAATTAGCTGGCTTAATAAATCGCATAAAAAAGGTGCCGGCAAAGCGGCCAATCATAAACAAAAGGCCGTAAATGCCTAAATAATAGCCGGCTGTTTTTTCATCAACGCCTCCTCCTTTTATGGCCATTCTTACAAAAAAACTTGTCACACAAACTTGCGCCCCTACATAAAAAAATTGTGCTATTACAGCCCAAACCAGATGTTTATGTTTTAAGGCGCTGGCAATTGAACCTGAACTTTCGCCTTTATCATCTTCTTTAAACTCTGGAAATTTGATAAAATAAAACACCACAGCCAAGGCAACCAGAAAAATCCCCAGCATTGTATAGGGCATTTTTACAGAGGCAGCTTCAGATGCCAGATAGGCCAATTTAGAGGCTTCTGGCATAATTTCTAATTCGTTAGCGCTGTATTCCTTGCCCGATAATATAAAATAAGTGCCAAAAATGGGTGCTAAAAAAGCAGCCAAACCATTGAAAGATTGCGCCAAATTAAGCCTTGTTGTTGCGTCTTTTGGGTCTCCTAATTTGGTGGCATAGGGGTTGGCTGCGGTTTCCAAAACGGTAAGGCCACAACCGATAATAAAAAGGCCTATTAAAAAAATCGCATATGATTGGGAGTTGGCTGCAGGTACAAATAAAAAAGCCCCCAAAGCAAATACTAAAAGGCCTACAATAATTCCTTTATTGTAGCCAAATTTTTTCAAAATAATACCTGATGGAATAGCCGCTAAAAAGTAGGCCATATATACAGCGGTATCTACAAATGTAGACTGCATATTACTCAATTTCAATGCTTTACGCAAATGTGGAATTAAAATACCTGTTAAATTATTTGAAAAGCCCCATAAGAAAAAGAGGCTCGTAATGAGTATAAAAGGGATAAGATAATTTGGTTTTTCGTTTTTCATTAAGTTGATTTAGATGTTTAAATTTAGATTTTTATTAGGCAACTTTTAAGAAACTTTACAAAAGTGAACGATCCAAATGCACATAACCACCATCAACATGTATGAGTTGGCCGGTGGTATGGCTTGATTTTTCAGACAATAAAAAGGCCACCATATTGGCAATTTCTTCAGCGGTGGTCATTCTATTTCCCAATGGAATTTTACTATTTATTTTCAATAAAGTTTCCTCAGGATTTGGCAAAGTGCGAACCCATTTTTCATACAAAGGGGTATAGCATTCGGCCACAATAACGGCATTCACTCTAATGCCATATTTAAGTAACTCTACTGCCCATTCCCGTGTAAGAGCGTTGCGCCCTCCGTTGGCTGCTGCATAGGCAGATGTGCCCCCCTGGCCAGTTTCAGCCACTTTTGAGCCAATATTTACAATGCTTCCTTTCGTTTTTTTGAGGGCTGGCAAGGCATGTTGTGCCATCAAATAATAGTGAACTACATTTTTATGGAGAGAAGCCATGAAACCTTCATAGCTGCCATTTTCAAGTCCAATGCCATCATTTACTCCTGCATTATTTACCAAACCATCGATGCGTCCAAATTGATTGATAATTTGCTCAACAGCATTTTTACAATCGTTAGGGTCAGATAACTCAGCAACTATTTGATGTACTTCTCCATTTATATTATTGATTGCTAGTGTGTTATCCTGCACATTTCTACCAACAATAATTGGAATGGCACCTTCACCAGCCAATACTTTTACAATACCCTCCCCTATTCCTTTGGCGCCGCCTGTTACAATTATTATCTTATTTTTTAGTAATAAATCCATTGTTAAAATTTTTAAAAATTACTTTAAACTTACCATAGCTTTGATAACATTATTTTCAGGGTTAATCCAGCTCTCAAAATTATTCTTAGCATCTTCAAAATCAACTTGATGAGTGATAAATTTCGTTGGATTTACCAAGCCTTTTTTAATACAATCGATCACATATTCGAAGTCGGCACGAGTGGCATTACGACTACTCATTAAGGTAGCTTCCCTTTTATGGAACTCAGGATGGCTAAATATAATATCCCCTTTTTGCAAACCTACTAAAATAAACTGCCCTCCATGAGCTATATATTGAAAAGAATTATTGATTGCATTTTGATTCCCTGTGGCCTCAAATATAATTGAAGGCATGTTTCCGTCCGTCATTTCCAATATTTTTTCTATAATATTATCTGTCCGAGGATTAATTGTATATGAAACAGCTAAATTTTCTTTTGCAAAAGCCAACCTATTCGTATTAATATCCATTACAATTACTTTTGCTCCCATAATTTTTGTAAATGCAATAATACCTAAACCTATTGGCCCTGCACCTACAACTAATACAATATCAGAGGCTTGCACCTTCGCCCGACTTACAGCGTGCCTCCCAATAGCCAAAGGCTCAATCATTGCTAATTCTTCAAAACTTAAACCTCCACCGTGTACCAAAGCATAAATGGGAACTGAAATATATTCTGCCATTCCACCATCACTATGCACGCCTAAAACATTTAATTTTGTACAACAATTGGGTTTATAATTCAAGCAGGCTACACAATTCCCACAATTGAAATAGGGGATAATTGTGACCTTTTCACCAATTTTAAAACCAGCATCAGTCTCAATATCAACTATTTCGCCAGCTAATTCGTGTCCCAAAACCCTAGGGTAATTGAAAAAAGGTTGAGTGCCTTCGAAGGCATGTAAGTCGGTACCGCAGATTCCAATATTTCGAACTTTAATTATTGCATTCCCTTTTGTTAAAAATGGATTTTCAACTGTTTGGTATTTGAAATGTTTTGGAGTAATACAAACTAATTGCTTCATTTATAAATACTTTTCAGGTTTTTTATGAATCCGTTAGTTAATTGGATTGTACCATTTTCTGAAAAAAGTTGAATATTTCTAAATTCTTCTGAAGGGAAAAATTGATTAGTCATAGCTATTTTACCATTCTCAACAAATAGCTCAACCGATGATTTATCAATTACTAATTTCATTTTTAATTTATCACCAATCAAATTGTATGGAGCATAACTAACTATTGCAAATTCCTTTTTTGGGTTATCCCAACCGTTTTTAGTATTATCAATAAAAAACGATTTTTTCATTTTATCATAGCCAAATACGACTTTTTCATTTTTTGAGTTTATTAAAAATACACCAAATTTCTCAGGAATTTCATTTTCAATAGTAAAATTAAGATCTATTTCAATAGGGAATTTTGCGTCGGAAATGAACTTTAATTCGCCATTAACTACCTTACTTTCAATACTTTGTGAGCTTATTACTAAATTTTCAAATTCTTTTACCAAGGTAGTTTTAAGGAAATATTCACTATTCTCAGTTAATAATTCGAGCGATCGAGGCAAAGTTGTTGCCCCTCGCCAAATATTAGTAGGTATCAAATTGGCATATTGCCAGTTGTTCATCCAACCCATAAATATTCTTCGCCCATCGTTTAAAGGTATGTCACTAAAAGTCACTCCTGCGTAATTATCCTTACCATAATCAATCCATTTTGCAACTTCCTGCTGGGTTTTAAATGTTTTTCCATTAAAGTCGCCTATAAAATATTGGGTTCCAGAGCCTCCATTGGGTGCACCTGGGTTTATACTAACGAGCATTACCCATTTGGTGATATCGGTTCCTTCTAATTTTAATGGAAACAAATCGGGGCATTCCCAAACCCCACCATGAGCCCCTATTTTATAGCCAAATTCCGACTCCAGTTTCCAAGTTAAAAGGTTTTCTGACGAATAAATATTGGTATGATCCACAACAGCCAATATCATGAACCATTTTTGAAATTGCTCACTCCAGCTTACTTTAGGATCACGGAAATCTCTAATGCCAGGGTTAGGTAATACTGGATTTTTAGCATATTTGATCCAAGTGCGGCCTTTGTCTAAGCTATAAGCAAGGCCTTGATATTGGAAATTGTTTCTACCTTCTTTTTCAAGTTTATCGTTATGATAAGTATAAATTGCTATCATTGGAGGCTTACCATCTTTGCCCAAATTGGTCGTATTTTTCCAGTCGATTACAGCGGACCCCGAGAATATCCAACCCAAAGAATCAGGGTAAATAGCAATTGGCAAATGCTCCCATTCTATTAAATTTTTACTAACGGCATGGCCCCAATGCATTGGCCCCCAAACAGTTGAGTCTGGAAAATGTTGATAAAATAAATGATATTCCCCATCATAATAGACCATTCCGTTGGGGTCGTTCATCCATTTTGCTTTGGGTGTAAAATGCAGTTGAGGGCGGTATTTCTCACTGTATTCTTTTTTCGAATCCTGATTTTTACAACCAAAAAGAAAAGCAATAAATAGGCTAGAGTAAATAAATTTCATATTGGTTTTATATTATTTAAAAGGAGGCTTAAAATAGATTAATTAAATTTAATCAGCTGTTATGTAAAAACAAAATTTGTGATTTTTACTTTAGTCATATTCCTGAAATTTTAATCTTTTAAAAGTAGTTGAAATTAAAAGATATCTCGCTGAAAGTGGTGAAAAATTTATACTTTCAGCGAGTAGTGTTTGATTGAGCCAAATATCAATAATAGAAAACTACTTTACTGAAAACTTATAAATAGTTGTTGATTTATAAGTTTCCCCAACATTCAATACTGTAGATGGAAATTTTGGTTGGTTAGGCGAGTCTGGATAATGCTGTGTCTCCAAACATAATCCTGTTCTATGCTTTGCAGCTATACCTCCTTTACCAACTACAGTACCATCTAAAAAATTACCAGTGTAAATCTGAAGGGCTGGTTCGGTTGTGAATACTTCGAGTACTCTTCCGGACACTGAATTATAAACTGTGGCAGCTGGTTTTAAGCTTTTTGATGAATCTGATAGTATCCAACAATGGTCATAACCCTTTCCATATTTTATTTGAATATCTGTAGAATCGTTTATCCTAACCCCAATTTTATAAGCGTTTGTAAAGTCGAAAGCTGTGCCAACTACGGGCCTCAATTCCCCAGTCGGTATTAGGGTAGAGTTAACAGGTAAATATTTATCTGCATTGATTGTGAGCTCATTGTCTAAAATATTCTTTCTCATATCCCCCGCCAAATTAAAGTAAGTATGATTAGTCAGGTTTATAACTGTAGTTTTATTTGTAGTAGCTTTATAATCAATTTTCAACGAATTTTCTTTTTGTAAAGTGTAGGTTACCTCTACTTCTAATTTACCAGGATAACCCTCTTCGCCATCGGCTGCAGTATAATTAAGTATTAATTGAGGCTCTTCACCCTCTAAAGGCTTAGCTGACCATAATACTTTATCAAACCCTTTTATGCCGCCATGAAGCGCATTGGGACCATTATTTTTTGCCAATTTGAATGCCTTACCATTAATAATAAATTTTCCATTGGCAATACGATTGCCATAGCGGCCTATTAATGCACCAAAATAGGGTACTCCTTTCAAATAACCTGATATTGAGTCACAAGCCAAGGTGATATTCTCAAAAATGCCGTTTTTGTCTGCCGCTGTCATATTTGTTATGGTTCCTCCATAATTTGAAATAGTCACTTCCATGCCATTGGCATTTTTAAGGGTGTAAAGGTCGGCAATAGTTCCATCAGGTAATTGACCAAATACTGTTTTTTCGATTTTTAATATGGTGTAGTTTTCTATAGATTGGCTGTTTTCGGTTTTTTTTTGTGTGCAATTTTGCAAAAAAACTATTGTGAATAAAGTTAATAGCATGCCTATTTTTTTCATTTTATTAAAGATTAATTTTTTATTGTTTCCTACCAAAATACAGCATAAATAATTATAAATATTACTACCACAGCAATAGCTCCCACGGCAAATGGGCGGTCTACTTTAAACCATTCTTTGCGTACTTCAAAAGCGTTTTCATTGTCCTTCCCCCTGCCTTGTAACAAGCTAACTGCAATATGTGCCAAACTGCAACACCAAAACACAATACCCATACGATTCAAAAACGGATATTCAGGGTATAGGTTTTCAATTATTACCGAAATTACCAAGCTCAATATTGCAGCCACCAAAGCACCATTTGCTGTTGCTTTTTTCCAGAAAAAGCCCAGCAAAAATATACATAAAACACCTGGAGAAATATAACCTGTGTATACTTGAATATATTCAAAAGCCTGACCAAAATTAGCCAATAACGGGCTCACAATCAAGGCAATAATAAAAGCGATTACAATTACCAAACGGCCTATCCATACTGTCTGTTTTTCTGAAATATTTTTGTTAAAAAACTTTTTGTGAATATCAAGCATATAAATAGTAGAAATGCTATTTGCTTTTCCTGCCAAACTCGCCACAATAGCAGCAGTGAGGGCGGCAAAAGCTAGGCCTTTTAGCCCAGTTGGCAATAGGTTTAGTAATACGGGGTAGGCATTGTCAGGCTTCACAATGCCATTTTGAGTGATGCCGCCTACAATGTTTGCATCGGCATTTTCCTGAAAAAGCACAAAAGCTGCCAAACCCGGAAGCACCACAATTATAGGCATTAGCATTTTTATAAAAGCGGCAAAAAGGACTCCTTTTCGTGCTGTGTTGATGTCGGCACCCAAAGCACGCTGTGTCATGTATTGATTGCAACCAAAATAGTTGAGATTATTTACCCACTGCCCTCCGATGATGAACATCATAATGCCTGGCAATTGCCGATATGCATCAATGAAACCGCCTTTCCCATCATGTACTTGGTATTGATTTGGGCTAAAAATCATATGTAAATGACTGTCGGCTTTTTGACTAATTAGGCTCAAACCTTCAAACATTCCTGCCCCTGTACCCACTTTGTCTGACAATAAACCTAGTGCAATATAAGTTGTGGCCAATCCACCAAATATTAGGCAAACCACCTGAATTACATCGGTATAGCCTATTACTTTCATCCCTCCCAAAGTAATGATAACAGCAAAAATAGTTAGAAAAATGGCACAGGTCATAAAGCTAAAACCTGTCATTTTTTCTAAACTTAAACCTCCTAAATAAATGATAGAGGTAAGGTTTACAAAAATATATAGAAACAGCCAAAACACTGCCATAATGGTAGCTAGTCGGTTGTCGTACCGTTTTGCCAGAAAAGCTGGCATAGTAAATATCTTGTTGTTGAGGTACATTGGCAAGAAATATACTGCTACAATAATCAAAGAAACACCCCCCAAAAGTTCATAAACTGAGATAGCAATTCCCAATTGAAAAGCTTGGCCACTCATACCAATAAATTGCTCTGCCGATATGTTGGATGCGATAATTGAAGCGCCAATGGCCCACCAAGTGAGTGAGCCTTCAGCCAAAAAGAAGTCTTTGCTGTTTTCGGTTTTACTTCCCTTGTTTTTGTAAATCCAATAGCCATAGCAAGAAACTATTGCAAAATAAATGAAGAAAATAATGTAATCAAGTTTTGAGAGGCCTATAGAAGTCATAGTAATTTCTAGCGAATTTAGAGTGCAAATATTTCTGTTTATAATACAAAGGAAGTAAATCCTTTCTCTTACTAAAAATATTTAGCCAAAAAGACCATTATACTATGTTTCTTTTAATCCAAAAAGCTCAAATAAATGGAAATAGAAGTCAATCCATAAACAAATTATTGTTTTTACTAATCACCAAAATAGGTAGTGTTGCATTCTGAACAAAATGTTTGGTTACACTTGGTTGAAAAATATTTAAAAGGAAAGGTTTTTCGTAATGTGCCAAAATCAGAACGTCGGTTGGATTTGCCTTCAAATAACTCTTTAAACCATCGATGGTATCGGTGCCTTTAGAGTTAACTATAGAAATATTATCATTTTCAATATTTTTAATCAAAGGTTCAATCAATATTTCTACATTTTTATCTTTTGTATTTTCTCGACTTTCAATGACATGAATCACATTACACTTGGCATTGAAAAGGCTAACAATATTAATAATTTTATGTTTAGTACTTAATTCATCTTTCTGAAAATCAGCAGCATACACAAATTTTTTCGGAAAATTAATTGAAGCTTTTTCTGGGATTATCCAAACAGGGCATTCAGAAATTTTCATTACTTTTTGGGAGGTAGTGCCAATCCATCGGTCAAAATTGTCAGAAACTCCTTTTGTACCCATTATTATTAAATTTGCTTTAATTGATTGGGCTGTTTCAATTATTCTCTCAGAAATAAAGCCAATTTCAGTTTTTTGTGAAAACCTATCAGCTGGTAATTTTGATGTTTTTATGACGTCTGCAACAAATTCTTGCAAATCATTTATTGCTTCCAATTGATTTTGGGATAAATATTGATCCATACCAGGCGGCAAATTATACTCGGGTACAATTGATGGGGCATTTATATATAAAAATGTGATATGGGCATTTAGCTGTTTAGCAACCATTAAAGCATAGTTGGCTGCATGTTTAGAATTTTTACTAAAGTCGATAGGCACTAAAATATTTTTCATATTTTATTTTTTTAATAAGTAGTGTTCGGCAAAAGCTAAAAGGCAAATCCATAGAATTACTATATTTGGAATTGTACCAAATTTGGCTTCTCGCCAATAGTTTACGATTAAAATTTGTGAAATTATTGCACCAAAAATGCCATAAACCCACCAGTTAGTTGACTTATAAGCGTACATCATTATCAAAAATGCAAATAAAACGAAAGCGATTAAAAAGCCTATTCCGAAGGTTTTGGTGATATCAATTCGAAAGGAATTGAATATAACCAAATTGAATGATTTCATAAAACCCAATAGGTGAAATAATCCATGAACCACGATTAGTGCAATAAATAATATTTCCATTATTACATATACTTAGCTAAAAACTTATAAAATTCGCTTTTAAAATCCTTGAATTCTTGGGTGGTATAGTCTATCAACTCAATTATTTTATCATCAATTTCCACCATTTTAGCATTGATATATTTGGGGTTAATAGCCGCCTTCCCCAATATTTCTTGTTCTTTCAAATTGAGGTCGTGGAGCAATTCGTCATAATGATTACTCATAATCAACATCCTATTTTCAAAATGATCAACTTGAGCTAAAACATCGCTTGAGGTATAGTCTGAGGCAATTTCTTCCAATCTTTTTCTGAAAAAAGGAATCTCTGATTTGTAAAATTGAATCTCCCGAATCCAATCTCTACTAATAATATGAAGGTGTGAAATAGTATCTTTCATTTTCGAATTTGTTAATATTGTTTAAGATAATTTAATTTTGACCGGTTTTTCAACAGGCTTTTTTGATTGCTTTTTTAATGTTTTCTCTGGAATAGCAATCATATTTTTGGGCTTTTCAGTGCCAAGCATGAGGTTTATTTTTTCTTTTATTAATGCTTTTTTGGCTTCTTTTTTCTGAATTTTTATAGCTTTTTTTTCTTTTTTCTCAGAAATTAAATAATCTTTCTTTTGAAGTTTAAAAAATATATTACTCAAATTAAATGCAGTTTTATCCAATTTATCAATCATTTTTTTAGCACTTTTTTCGGATAAGCCTTTAAACTTTGGCATTAGACCCAATAAAAGGTTTTCAGCTAAGGCATATTTTTCTATTTTCATTTCAATAGGTTTTAAGTTTTTTGGCAAAATTGTCAAATAAGTTATTTCATTAGGTTCCATAATTAATTATTTTCTGAAAGTAAGCAAGGGTAATTTGCCTTCCTGTACAAAATGTTTGGTAACACTGGTATCAAATATTTTACTGAAAAGCGAGCGGTCATGTATAGCCATGGCTAGTACATCAGGCTTATGCGTTTTAATATATGTTTCCAAACCCTCTACAATATCTGCACGTTTCAAATGCTTGAAGGTAACATCCTCATTTTCAAACTCATCCTCTAAAAAACTCACCATGGCTTCAATTTGGTGTCCGACATTTAATTCAAAATAGTCATGCACATGTACTACTTTACATTTTGAAAATAATTTCTTTGCAATGTTTAAAATAATATGGGTGGCGGCTACTTCATCCTCTTTAAAATCAGCTGCATACATAATTTCTGACGGATAGTTTAATGGTGCATTTTCAGGAATAATCCATACGGGGCATGGTGAATTTTTCATCACTTTTTGAGCATTTGTCCCGATCCACCTATCAAGGGGATTGTTAGCTCCTTTTGTACCCATCACAATCAAATCGACTTTTAGATCTTTAGCAGCTTCCACTATTTTATCGCCTATAAAACCATATTCAACTCGGGTGGAAACTCCTTCAGCCGGCAAACCAGAATTTTTTATAAATTCCTTTTTGAAATTATTTAAATTAGCCTCTGCGTCATCCTTATTTTGCTGTAAAAAAAGCTCAATATCTTGTGGGAGCAAATACTCCGAAACCATTGGTACAGAGTATACATTCATAAGCACAATATTTGAGTGTAAATTACCAGCCAACATCGCTACGTATTTAGAGGCATGCAAAGCGTTTTCGCTAAAATCTGTTGGAAATAATATTGTCTTCATTTTATAATAGATTAATTTTATTACATATTTTCATGTTTCAAAGTTGCCCTTTAATATTCTTTTTATTTATGATAAAAACTACAATTGAGACTGATTTTTGTCAGTTTTCATTTGAGTATTGGGCATTAATTTTATATTTAAAATTTACGGAATTATGACCGAAACAGAAATCCAATTAAAATGCGAGCATTGTGGTTTAGAGTGCCAAAACAATAAAATAAATATCGAGGAAAAATTCTTTTGCTGTGAAGGTTGTAAAACAGTTTATAACATTTTAGTTAGCAATAACTTATGCGATTATTATGATACGGATTTAAAGATTGGAAATGTGCCTGAGTTAGGAGAATTTTCCTTTTTAGACAATACAGAAATTAGCGCTAAACTAATTGATTTTCATAATGAAAGTATTACAAAAATAAGATTTTTTATCCCATCAATTCATTGTAGTTCCTGCCTTTATTTGTTAGAAAATTTAACAAGGATTAACCCCGCCATTAATTACTCACTTGTTGATTTTTTGAAAAAAGAGGTTAGTATTACTTTTAATCATAACAGCTTGTCATTGAGGCAATTGGTAGAGCTTCTTACTCAAATTGGCTATAAACCTTTGCTGTCGCAAGGCAATATTTCTGATATTAAAAGCAAAGCTACCGACCGCAAATTATTAACTCAAATAGCTGTTGCAGGCTTTTGTGCTGGAAATGCTATGCTTTTTAGTTTTCCAGAATATTTTGGTTTATCCGATATTTTATACAAATCTGTTTTTGGTTATCTGAATATTTTATTAGCTATTCCAGCCGTAGTTTATTCGGCTTCTGACTATTTTTTGTCGGTTTATAAAAGCCTTCGAAAAGGTTTTCTTAACATCGATTTCCCAATTTTGTTAAGTATACTGGTTGCTTTTGGTAGAGGTACTTATGAAGTAATTGCCAACAATGGTGCGGGTTATTTTGATTCTTTAACAGCGCTCATATTCTTATTATTAGTCGGGAAATGGTTTCAACAAAAAACATATAATTTTCTATCCTTTGAGCGTGACTATAAATCGTATTTTCCAATGGCCGCCACTGTTTTGAGATTTGGACAAGAGGAAACTGTTCCAATTGCCAACCTCAAAAAAGGCGATAAAATAGTGGTACGCAATGGGGAGCTAATACCGGCCGACTCGTTTTTATATAAAGGAATTGGCAATGTCGATTTTAGTTTTGTGACAGGTGAATCGGCTTTAATTCTTAAAAAAATAGGTGAATTTATATATGCCGGAGGGCGCCAAATTGGTGAAAAAATTGAGCTAGAAGTACTCAATGAGGTGTCTCAGAGCTATTTGACCCAACTTTGGAACAAGGATGTCTTTAAAAAAAGTAAAGAAACTAAACTCAAAACATTTTCTAATTTGGTAGGTAAGTATTTCACTTATGCTGTACTTTCTTTGGCAGTTTTGGTAGCTCTATTTTGGTATTTTTCAGATCAAAGTAAAATGCTCAACTCCTTTACCGCTGTTTTGATAATCGCTTGTCCTTGTACCTTGGCCCTTTCGTACCCCTTTGCGCTGGGTAATGGATTGCGAATATTTGGCAAGCAAAATGTATATCTAAAAAATACAGATATTATTGAGCAAATGGCCAGTTGTGATACCATAGTTTTTGACAAAACTGGCACCATCACTGATGCCAAAAATAGCAGTTTACATTTTGAAGGAAAAAGAAAGCTCACCACGTTAGAGGAAAAAATATTAGCAGCATTGGTCGCCAATTCAATACATCCGATAGCTAAGGTCATTCATGAAAATTATCCAATTACTTCAGAAGTAATATTCGATTTTTTCAAAGAAACTTCAGGAGCAGGCTTAAAAGCTGAATATCAAGGTATTGTGATAAAGCTGGGGAACGAAAATTTTGTAAAAACAAATGGCCTAGCAAATGAAAAAAGTTCAGTTGCACATTTAGCCATTAACGATGAATATTTAGGATACTTTCAAATAAAAAATAAATATAGAGAAGGAATTGAATCAATGATAAAACAAATAACCCAAAACTTTGAAACCTTTTTGCTATCTGGCGACAATGATGCTGAGAAAAATAACCTTGAAAAATCTTTTGTAATTAGTAATAACTTGAAGTTTAATTTTGGACCAAATGATAAACTCAATTTTATAAAAGCTTTGCAAGAAAAAGGCAAAAAAGTACTTATGATTGGAGACGGCCTCAATGATGCAGGTGCTTTGAAGCAAGCTAATATTGGCGTAGTGGTCACTGAAGATATACTCAATTTCACACCTATGTCTGATATTATTATAAAGGCTGATGAGCTCATAAATCTTCCTAAGCACTTGAAATACAGCCACTATGCAATGAAATTAATTAAGTTTAGCTATAGTTTTTCAATTATGTACAATTTAATTGGCTTATCGTTTGCTATCCAAGGTAATTTATCGCCTATAATTGCGGCCATTTTAATGCCTTTAAATTCAATTACTTTGGTAGCAATTGCCTCTTTAGGGATGATCTGGAAAGGGAATAAAATTTTTGGCAAAATTTAAACCCAGATTACGCATTAGTGAAATTGTCAAAATAAGTTCAGCCAAATGAACGATATTATTTTTTTTGATTTTCAATCGGAACGCCGAAACGGACAAAACCGCAATCTAGCCTAGTTAAATGAGGATTTACCGGGCGGCGTACCGCAACGAAGAAAATCGGAAAAAGAATGAGTATATGGTTGAAGTTATTTTGACAAGTTCACTTAGATATTTAATACAAAATAATAATCATGAGCAACCAATTAGTTACCCACAACTTCCAACAATATTCAATACTCGAAATACTGCAAATGATTGTATTGGTCTCATTTATTTTGTTTTTTGGCAAAACCTTATTGATACCTTTAAGCTTTGCTGGTTTATTAAGTTTTATTTTGTACCCTTTTTGTAAGTGGGTTGAAAAAAAAGGTTTGAATAAAAATATGGCCATATTTATAGCTTTACTTTTTATTTCCTTATTATTATTTGCCATTATTTATTTGCTTTTCACACAATTTATGGCCTTTTCTGATCAATGGCAATTATTGAAAATTAAGCTACTCAATGCCAATCAAGAACTGAATTTATTTATAGAAAACGTTTTTGGTGTTTCCAAAGAAAAAGAGGCTGATTTTCTAGAAAATGCCTTAAACAATTCTGGCAATCAGGTATTTGCATTTATCGGCAATACTGCCAATACCTTTTCTCAATCCCTTTTTAGTTTAATAATTATCCCTGTATTTACAACGCTCATTTTATACCATAGAACATTGCTGTCTAAGGTTTTATACCAAATTTTCCCAAAAGAAAAACGTGTAATAGTGCATGAAGTTTTGGTTGAAACCATACATGAATATTATAATTTCATTAAGGGAATGTTAATTGTATACTTGGCAGTTGGTTTTTTAAACTCAGTTGGCTTGTCAATTATTGGAATTCCTCACCCTATATTATTTGGTTTTATTGCCTCAATATTAACATTTATACCCTATGTGGGCATTATGATTTCCGCACTTTTACCCATAACTGTTTCTTGGATAACTTTTAATTCTATTTGGTATCCTATTGGGGTTATTCTTGTTTTTGGCTTTGTTCAATTGTTGGAGGCCAATATCATTTTCCCGATGGCAGTGGGTAGCAGGCTGAAAATAAACACCTTAGTTATAATAATCATGATTATTTTGGGTGGAATATTTTGGGGAGCCGCTGGTATGATATTGTTCATTCCATTTGTAAGTATTCTCAAATTAATTGCTGATCGTACCGAAAGCTTAAAATGGCTTTCTGTGCTTTTGGGTGTTGGGGGAAATTAAACTAATTCTATTTATTTTATAAAATAATATATTTCTAAAATTTAGTAATCATGAAATCAGAAACTATAGTAATCGCTAATTTGAAATGTGGTGGTTGTGAAACCACAATCAAAAACAAACTATTGTCCATAAAAGGGGTTCAATCCGTTTTTGTTGACTCAGCTACCGATTCCATAACTTTGGGTATGAAGAAGAAATAAAAAGAGAGGTATTTTTGAAAACATTACACGATTTGGGCTACCCAGAAGCCACTGAAAAAAACGGATTACTTCTTAAACTCAAAAGCTATCAAAGCTGCATGATAGGGCGAATCGAAAATCTGAGTTCTAATTTATAAAGCATTAAAACTTGTAAAATACTTTCATATTGTTTGTGAGAATATTTGCCCAATTTTAGTGTCACGTATCATTCGATTATCAAAAGCCATACATATATTTCTAAGAAAAGGCTTTCCAGTATCCGTTACGCTTAAATATTTGTTGTCAAAGGTTATTAGACCATCTTTTTCAAACTGTGTAAGCTTGGCAACTATTGGGGCTAATTCCGAAGCATTAAAATCATTATTTTTGTTCCAAATTGTAGAACCTTGGCACATGATTTCATTTATTTTTTTTCCTATTTGTACATCTTCTTTTGTTAAAATATGCCCTTTCAAAATTGGTAATATATTTTCATTAACTAGTTTTATGTACTCATCCACGTTTTTTATGTTTTGTGAATAGGATATTCCTGTATCACTTATTGATGACACGCCAAGGCCTAAAAGTAGCTTTTCATTGGTAGTTGTATAGCCCATAAAATTTCGGCTAAGGGTTTTGTTCTTAAAAGCCAAATACAATGGGTCGTTTTCCAAAGCGAAATTGTCCATGCCTATTTCGAAATAACCGTTCTCAAGGAGCATTTTTTTACCAAGCTCATAAAAATGGTACTTATCGGTAGCTGAAGGCAAATCTTCATCATGAAAGCCCCTTTGGCCATTTCCTGGCAGCCAAGGTACGTGCGCATAAGAGTAAAATGATATTCTATCTGGTTTTAGGCTCAAAGTTTTTTCGATGGTATCTACAATAGACTCAGCTTTTTGGAAGGGTAAGCCATATATTAAATCGTGACTAATAGACTCATAACCAATAGCTTTAGCCCCTGTTGTTGCCTTTTCAACGTTTTCAAAAGGTTGTATTCGATGTATGGCTTTTTGCACCACCGGATCGTAATCTTGTACGCCATAACTCACCCTTCTAAAACCTAGATTGTATAATGTTTGAAGGTGTGCCGCAGAAGTATTATTAGGATTTCCTTCAAAACTAAATTCAATTTTGTCAGCTAATTTCACATTTTTCAACAAGCCATTTATCAATTTTTTAAGGTTATTAGGATGAAAAAAACTTGGTGAGCCACCCCCCAAATGTATTTCTGAAATCATGGGAGTTTCACATAGAATATTCAAATACATATTCCATTCCTTTAGCAGGGCTTCAATATAGGGTGTTTCGACAGCGTGGTTTTTAGTGATGCGTTTGTTGCAGCCACAAAACGTACAAAGGCTTTCACAAAAAGGTAAATGAATATATATACAAATTCCCTTTGTAGAATTTGTCTTTTTAAAAACTTCTTTTAATGAGTTTTGCCAAGTAGCTTCTGTAAAATTCTTTGTATCCCAATAAGGCATTGTTGGGTAGGAAGTGTACCTTGGCCCTGGTATATTATACTTTTTTATTAAATTTTCCATTATTTTAATAATTTATTTCCGTGACAAACAGATATTTCATTTTTAGTTTCGATGTCCAATATTTTTGGGCTCAAATAAGGTAAGCCTAAACCAAGGCCACGGACTACAAAAACCAACACCAAAAAAATAGAATAATAAGGTAAATATTTATTAATTCTTCGTCTATTTTTTAAGTTTATAAAGCTTGGTAAAATACTCAATGATAGCATTAATGGCAATGTTCCTAAGCCGAAAAACGCCATAAATATTGCACCAGAATAGGGATTGGCAGTGGCCATAGCACCCGCTAAGGCTAAGTATACCATGCCACATGGTAAAAATCCGTTTAGAACTCCGAAAATCAGATACTTATACCTTGACTTAATGGCTAATATTCTTTTGAAATAATGAGAAAATTGATAGCCAACTTTTGACGATATTTTAGAGGAAAAATACTTGTTTGGAATTAAATTGAAAAGCAAGAATAAACCAATTGAAATGGAAAGTATTTGTTGCCAACCAGCTATAAAAAATTGCTTCCCAAAAAATCCAAAAAATAAACCTAACATTCCATATGTTAATATTCTTCCAAAATTATAAAGTAGTTTAGCCAATAATTTTTCAGACTTGTTTAACCTGCCAACAGGCAAAGCCAAGGCAATAGGCCCGCACATACCTACGCAATGCAAACTACTACCTAGACCCGTTAAAAAAGCAATTGAAAAATATACTTCCATCAATCTATTATAATTTCATTTTCAACAAAATAATCAAGCGTACCATCCGTCCAATTTGCAAACACCTTCCAATGGCCTGCCTTCAAATCTTGTGTTGAATATTTAAAGGTTTTCGTATTTTTAATTGGAAATTTCAAATCCAAATTATTGTCAGAACTGCGATAAAAATAAACTTCCCCAGATTTAACTTGATGCGGAAAATTCATTATAAATTCCTCATTTTCAATTGAATAATTCATAATATCTTTTGGTTTAAATTGTTTAGAATTTTTGATTTTATCTATTTGCTTTTGATATTCGAGTTCAGTTTGGTAATAATTTGGCCGCACCAAATCAACTTTTGATGTTGCCATTTTATAAGCCAAATAGCCAACAAAACCATTAAAAAGAATAAAAACCACAATTATTGATTTTCCCCAATTCATTTTATATTTATTTAAATATTAAAGCCTAAAAATTCGAATTTTTTCTTAATGTTTATGTTCCGAATCATTAGGCATACAATGGTTTGCATGCAAGCAATGGATAGCACATGCTGCTTGTGCCTTATAGTTTTTATGAAGTAATAGAACCGTTTCACCCTTTGCGTTTTTAACTTCACACATTCCATTGTGATTGGGATTGCCTACTGAATATTTTTCAGAATTTTCTCCCAAATAATATACGAAATTGCCGTTTTTAGGCGCCTTACCAAGTACTTTACCCATAGAATCTACAATGTTGCCATCAGAATTTACTTTTGTGATAGACATGCCTTTTGGATCGAAACTACCCTTTGTGTTTAATGTGCCAATCTGTTTATTGTTATGTATAATATGGCCTTTATAGTCCACCTGAGGAATGCTTTTTTGAGAAAATAAGCCTACCAAATTGACCATTAATAATGCGATTACCAAACCTACCTTTTTCATAATTGTATTTGTTTAAATTGTTAAAAATTTATTGATGTTTGATTGAACATACTTAATTTTTCATCGGCCCCAAAAATTTCGTTTTTACATCATCAATTAATTTACCGTTTGACAATACTTCAATTTCTATCTTTTCTGAGTTTCCTTTCAAATTTTTAATTGGAATGTTTACAAAAAACGACGATTCGGCAAGCTCAGCTGATGGTACATTAAGGTCATTCCCAATCATTTTTATAGTACCCATATTATTTTTCAATTTCAATTTTATAGGCAAATTCTTATATGATTTATTAAGTATTTGAATATTATAAAGGTTGCTAATAGTACCATCTTTATTTTCTTGAAACATTAGCCCAGGTGCCCTCAAAATAGTAGTTTCAATATCGCCTCTGGTAAAAGCCAAAAAGCCGAAAACTGATAATAAAAGCACTAAAACCACTGAATAAGAGGCTATTCTGGCCGAAAACTGAAGCTTCTTTTTTTGTTCAATACCTTCTTTAGATGCATATCTGATTAGGCCTCGAGGCTTTGAAATTTTGTCCATTACTTCATCACATGCATCAATACACGCTGTACAAGCGATGCATTCCAGTTGAGTTCCATTACGAATATCAATACCAGTAGGGCATACCTGTACGCATATTTTGCAGTCAATGCAGGAGCCATGTAAGGGTTCATTTTTTTGTATTGCAATTGTTTTTTCATCAGCAGTTTGGTGCTTGCCTCGAAGTTCGCCACGGATATAATCATAGGCTACAACAATCGAGTTTTTATCTAACATGATGCCCTGCAGCCTGCCATATGGGCAAACTACTATGCACACTAGCTCTCGAAATCGTGCAAAAACGAAATAAAAAATGGTGGTAAAAATCACAATTGCTAATAAGCCTATGAGATGATTTTGTGGGTTGTCAGCTATTATTTTTAGCAACTCTCTTTTGCCAATAATGTAGGCTAAAAAGGTGTTGGCAATTAGGAAAGAAAAGAGGATAAAAAGGGAATGTTTGAGGGTTTTTTTCCAAATTTTTTCACTATTCCACTCTTGTTCATCAAGCCGCCGTTGGGCATTATGATCCCCTTCGATGAGGTTTTCAAGTTTTCGAAAAAGCATTTCCATAAAAATTGTTTGTGGGCAAGCCCAACCACACCAAATTCGCCCAAAAATTACGGTAAATAAAATTATAAAAACCATAAAAGTAAGCAAGCCAATGGCCACCAAATGAAAGTCTTGAGGAAAAAATGTGGCTCCAAAAAAGATAAATTTTCGCTCAATAATATTAAAAAGGAACAACGCATGGCCGTCCATTTCAACCCATGGTAAACCAAACAAAAGACCTAGTAATAACCAAGAAAAGTAGGTGCGAAGTTTATAGAAATCACCCAAAACAATTCTCGGGTATATCCAAATTCGGCCACCCAATTGAGTTACATTAGAAAGATGATCACGATAATTTGTAGTATCTATTTTAGGTGATTTCATATTTTGTTATTTTACCCCTCACAATACACGGTTGGTTTTTTGTATTTCCTTGAGCATCATTATTTTTTGAAAAAAGTTATTCAGTACAATACTATTACTCTTTATATTCCCTTTTCCTTTTCTCCCTGAGGCTCTTTTGCATTAGCAGGTTTTGTACCAACAAACGTTGTCAAAAAGCTGGCAACTTGCTGTATTTGAATTGAATTCAAGGTTTTTTTCCATGAAATCATCCCTTTTTCAGGTACACCTTCCGAAATTACATGAAATATATTTTTCAATGAACCCCCGTGAATCCAATATTCGTCAGTCATATTTGGGCCAACGCCTCCCTGCCCTTTATCGCCATGGCAGGCGAGGCAATTTTGCATGTATATCTTTTTCCCAGCCTCAAGAGATTTGGCATCCTTGAGTAATACCACCGTATTTTCATTTATTTTGTCACCAATTTTTTTCATATACTCATTTCTATTAGTCTCAGCCATTGCCATTTCTTCAGCATATTCGGTAGTCATTATTTGGCCATTACCCACCACATGATATCCAACTAGATAAAAAACAGCGATTGAAATTGTACCATAAAATAGATACATAAACCAAGGAGGTGTTGGGTTGTCCAATTCGGTTATACCATCATACTTATGATCCATTACCTGTTTGTACTCCATCGATAGCGGTTTTAAACTGCCCATTTTTTGCCAAAAGGTTCGATTTTCCATTTCTGGACTTTCGTTGTTTTTATTTAGTGCTCTTACAATATTATTTGTGTTTTTCAATAAGCTTAATGTAATAATTACCAAAGCAACACACATTAAAAATGAAAAAATAACTAGCCCAAATTCAGCTGCAGTCATATTCGGAATAAGGTCGTTTTGATTTTGAAAATATAATAGCATATGAGTATTTTTAGAATTTAAATAATTGAGTTTTCCTTTTCTTCATCAAATGGCAAATTGCTCATATATTTGATATGATTTTTATCAATAATTACCAAATAAATGCCTATTAAAATAAAGAAAATAAAGAATATAAGTAAAGAGCTAATCATTGGTAAATCAGCACCTTGTATTTTGCTTAAAAGTTGTCTGAACATTGCTATATAGTTTTTTAGTTAAAAATTTCATTTTTTCCATGGTAGCTGTGGCTTACCAACCCCGCACAAACAGTATATTAATCCATTTTTTTAATATCCGTTCCCAGCCTTTGCAAATAGGCAATCATAGCAATTATTTCCTTATCAGATTTTGCTTTTATACCCTCTTTTGCTAAGTTATCAACAATATCTTGGGACTGAATTTTGAGGTATTTTTCTGCTTCCTCAATCTCATAATCCTCATAAGGCACCCCCAAAGTTTTCATGGCCTTAATTTTGTTTTTAGTATCTTTTGTGTTCAAATTTTGCTCATAAAGCCATTCATAAGTAGGCATTATAGAGCCTGGCGACATAGAGGTTGGGTCGAGCATATGATTATAGTGCCAGGAGTCAGGGTATTTTTTGCCTTCACGATGTAAATCGGGCCCTGTACGTTTTGAGCCCCATAAAAAGGGATGGTCATACACAAATTCACCTGCTTTTGAATATTCGCCATATCGTTCTGTTTCTGATCTAAACGGCCGTATCATTTGGCTGTGACAAGCATTGCAACCCTCTCTAATGTATAAATCACGGCCTTCTAATTCCAATGGAGAATATGGTTTTACTGAAGCAATAGTGGGCACGTTTGATTGTATAGTGAAAGTTGGAATAATCTCAATAGCCCCACCAATAGCCACCACTACAAATGCCCAAAATAACAATTGCAATGGTTTCCTTTCCACCCATCTATGCCAATGATTATCAGCACCTTGAGCTATAAATACCTTTTCCAAAGCTTGGGATTCGGCTGGCTCATTGGCTGTTAAGTGACCGACCAACATGGTTTTAAAAATATTATAAGCGCCTATTAATGCTCCAGAAAGATAAAATACGCCCCCAATCGCTCGCAAATAATACAGTGATATTACTTGTAAAGTAGTTTCTAAAAAATTGCTATATTTCAAATTGCCTTCTGCTGTAAATTCTTTCCACATCATACCTTGTGTAAAGCCTGAAATATACATGGGAACTGCCCAAAATATTATGCCTAATGTGCCAAGCCAAAAGTGCATATTCATTAATTTTTTAGAGAACATATCACGACCATAAATCTTTGGAATCATATAATACATGATAGCAAAGGAAAGGAAGCCATTCCAGCCAAGTGCGCCTACATGTACGTGGGCAGGAATCCAGTCCGTATAATGGGCAATTGCGTTGATGTTTTTAAGTGAAAGCAAAGGCCCTTCAAAAGTGGCCATTCCATAAGCTGTAATGCCCACAACCATCATTTTGAGCCGTGGATCGTCACGTACTCTGTCCCAAGCGCCACGTAAAGTCAACAAACCGTTGATCATTCCACCCCAAGACGGTGCAATTAACATCACTGAAAAAACGGTGCCTAAACTTTGCGCCCAATCGGGTAAGCTAGTATATAATAAATGATGTGGCCCTGCCCAGATGTACAAAAATATTAAGGACCAAAAGTGTAGAATCGATAAGCGATAAGAATAAACGGGGCGATTGGCCATTTTTGGCAGGAAATAATACATCAAACCCAAAAATGGTGTAGTTAAGAAAAAGGCCACAGCATTGTGACCATACCACCATTGCACGAGAGCATCTTGTACGCCGGCGTATAATGAATAACTTTTTGTAAGTGAAACTGGTATGGCCAATGAATTCACAATGTGCAACATGGCAACCGTCACAAAAGTGGCTAAATAAAACCAAATTGCCACATATAAATGGCGCTCACGACGCTTAATAATCGTGCCAATCATATTGATACCAAAAACTACCCAAACCAAGGCTATGGCTATGTCAATTGGCCACTCCAATTCGGCATATTCTTTGGAGGTTGAAAGGCCCAACGGCAAGGTAATAGCTGCCGCTATAATGATTAATTGCCAACCCCAAAAGTGTATTTTTGAAAGCAAATCGTTGAATAAACGTGCTTTACAAAGCCTTTGGAGCGAATAGTAAATTCCAGCAAAAATAGCATTGCCCACAAAAGCAAATATTACCGCATTAGTATGTAATGCTCGTATTCTGCCAAATGTAAAATATTGTGTAACATTTGCTGATGGCCAAAATAGCTGAACTGCAATAAGTAAGCCAACCAAAAGGCCAACTAATGCAAATATGATGGAGGCTAGGGCAAAATTCCTGACAATTTTATTGTCATATTCAAAATATTCAAGATTTGAGTTTTCTTTAGTCATAACTGTTTTTAAGGATTAATTTTATTTTAGGAGATTATTTTACTTTTATATATTGAAAATAAATAGTTAAACCGCTGTTGATTAATCTTATTTACTAAATGTTAGGCTTAGTTTTTCTAAATCATTTTCAAAAGCAAGTAATTCAAAAGGCTAACAGTTTTCACTGTCTTTATTGCAGTTACAGCCATTTGAATCGTGCGTTTGTTAGTGATTTTTTCCCTTTTTTGGCTTCGTTTTCATTTCTTTTGCTTTGATTTTTCTTCCATTAAAATTCTCATACCTGGTGTGTGCAAATCATCGTTTTGTCCGGTATTCATTGCCCATAAAAAGGCGATAAGAAAGCTAGTAGCTATAATTAAACTGATTCCAATCATGAAAAAGATAATATTCATTATGCATTTATTTTATACAAAATTGCCTCTGAAAATTTTGTTCAACCATGATAAATAATAGTTAACAAGACTGTTTTTATCATGCAAAAAACTGACGGATGTCATAAAAAACAAGATTATGAATTACCTTATTTGCAAATTGTTTGTGTTTAGCAATTTATAGAAATTAAGATTTAGAGATTCAATTTTAAATGATGTATATTTATTCAAAAAAATTAAAAAATAAGATGGGTTTCCAGTTTAATGATAATTTTCTAGATTCAGTTTTTGAAACCTCAAAATTATTTATGGGGGTTTTTGATAAAGAAATTTTTCGCTTTGTTTATATCAACAATTTTGGCCTTAAATTATTGAAAATCAATAATTTAAAAGAATTTGATAAAGCGTTTCCAAATGGTATTAGAAAGGAAAAACTTACTAAGGAACTTATTGGAAATATGTTACTTCATGTAAACGAAAAATCTATTTATGAAGAAGAAACTCTGCTAATAAATAGCGATGGAGTTGAGTTTTGGGGGAATTTACAAATAACCAAATTCCGATATGCTGAAAAGCCCTATTACTACGTTATAATATCAGATATAAGTAGTCAAAAATTAGCTGAGCAACATGAAAAAGACCTTGAGATTCGATTTGAAGCGCTTTTTATGCATGCTGCTATTGGTATAATAATGGTGGATAAACCTGGTAATATTTTGCTTTCAAACCGATTTGCTGATAGGCTATTTGGCTACGACGTCGGTGAATTAATCGGAGAAAAACTTGAGATTTTAATTCCCAAAAATAGTAGAGAATCACACGAACATACCTATAAAATATATACATTAAATCCACAGTCGAGGCCAATGGGTGCTGGATTAAATTTGAACGGACAGAAAAAAGATGGCTCGCTTTTTCCTGTTGAAATAAGTTTAAGCCATTTCAAATCGGGCGAAACTCCTTATTATATTTCGTTTATCAATGATATGACTTTCAAAAAGAAGGCTGAAGAAAATTTAATTACGAAAAATTCAGAAATTCAAAAATTGAACGCAAACCTTGAAAGAGAGGTAGTTAGCCGCACAAATGCGTTGGTGGAAACCTTGAAAACTTTAGAAAAGTCAAAGAAAGAATTAGAAATTGCGTTAAATAAAGAAAAGGAACTGGGCGAATTGAAGTCAAGATTTGTGTCAATGGCATCGCACGAGTTTCGTACGCCTTTAACTGCCATACAATCTGCCGCTTCTTTAATTGAAAAATATGACGATAAAGACGGTCAAGAAAAGCGAGAAAAACATACGCAACGTATTAAGGCGGCAGTTGGCAATTTGACTGATATTTTAGAAGAATTTTTATCTGTAGGAAAGCTAGAAGAAGGTAAGGTGGTAACTAATGTATCAAATTTCGACTTAAAAGAATTGATTGAAGATTGTATAATTGACCTAAGAAGTACATTAAAATCTGGACAAACTATTGATTATCAACATATTGGAAGTAATGAATTGAGCTTAGATAAATCGCTTCTTCGAAAAATAATCATAAATTTATGTTCAAATGCTATTAAGTTTTCACCAGCAAATAGTATAATAGATTTGAATACTGAAATTAATGGAACTAGTTTTTTGCTAAAAGTTAATGACAATGGAATAGGTATTTCTGAAGAAGACAAAAAGCACTTATTTGACCGATTTTTTAGAGGTAAAAACGTAACAAATATTCAAGGAACAGGCCTTGGCTTACACATTGTTGCTCGCTATGTAGATCTTTTGAAAGGTAAAATTATGCTAAAAAGTGATTTAAATAAGGGTACAGAATTTGCGATAGAATTTAAAATAAATAAAGCGGAAATATAGACAAGGGGGACTATCAAGACAAGGGGGCAGGGCATACCTGAACAAGGGGGACTCTACCAAGACAAGGGGGCATGCCCCCTTGTCAAGACCTCACAAGTCAACTTATTGTAAGAACATTATTTTTAAACTAAGCCAATGAAAACATTACTTTTAATTGAAGACAGTGACGATATTCGTGAAACTACTGCCGAAATATTGGAGTTAGCAGGTTATAAAGTGATTACTGCTGAAAATGGCAAGATTGGAATCGAACTCGCTCAAACCAATAAAGTTGATTTAGTGATTTGCGACATAATGATGCCCGTTTTGGATGGTTATGGCGTGCTTCATATTTTCAATCAAAGTGCTGAATTACAGAATATCCCATTCATTTTTTTAACCGCAAAAACAGAAAGAGCCGACCTGCGAAAAGGTATGGAAATGGGAGCCGATGATTTCATCACCAAACCATTCCAAGAAATAGAATTGCTTAATGCTATTGAAAGCAGATTGAAAAAATTAAAGCACTTATCAAAATCCTTTGCCAATTCGGAAGAGGGTATTGAAAGTTTCTATCAATCCGCCTCAAAGCACTTGGAACTCAAATCACTTTCACTTGACCGCAAGGTTTCTATTATTAAGAAAAAACAATTTATTTATTCGGAAGGTGACGAGCCAATAAAATTCTATTTTCTAAAATCGGGTAAGGTGAAAACCTTTCAGTCTAACCGTGACGGGAAGGAATTTGTGACCAGCCTTTACAATACTGGTGACTTTTTTGGCCATATTGCCATTATTGAAAATACTGATTATAAAGAAAGCGCTGAGGCGATGGAAGATTGCGAAATTGTGGGTATTCCCAAAAATGATTTTCTAGAGTTAATCTCTCGTAATCAGGCAGTTGCCAACGATTTCATCAAACTTTTGGCCAATAATATTCAAGAAAAAGAAAATCACTTGACCCAAATGGCTTATAATTCATTACGAAAACGTACGGCAGATTCGCTAGTAATGTTATCAAAAAAATATAAAAATGACGATAATTCTAATTTTTCTATAAAAATTTCTAGAGATGACCTTGCCTCAGTTGTTGGTACAGCCACTGAGTCACTTATAAGAACACTGAGCGAATTCAAAGCCGATAAATTTATTGAAATTAATGGAAGTGAAATTACGATTTTAGAGCTTAAACGTTTGGAAAATTTGCGAGCTTGATAAATATACCCGCTACCAAAATTTAACTATTCAGTTGAACTGCAGTCAACCACACATTTGCCAACTACCCGCCTGTTGGCCAAGTCAGTAAGTGAGTTTTTAGCAGCTGCCAATGGGTATGTTTTATGAATATGTTGCTTGAGCATACCTTCTTTTATGAAAGCCAAAATTTCCATAAAATTTTGCATACTTTGCATTGGTTCGTTTTGAGCGAACAAACCCCAAAACACTCCAACCAATGAAGCGCCTTTCAAGAGAGCTAAATTTAGCGGTATTTTAGGGATTTCGCCAGCAGCAAAACCAACTATCAAATACCGCCCCTTCCAAGCCAATGAACGAATAGCCGGTTCAGCAAATCGATCACCAACGGCATCATACACTACGTCAACACCTTTGCCAGCAGTAAGTTCTTTTACTTTTTCTTTAATATCTTCTACTTCATAATTAATGGTCTCGTCGGCACCGAGTTGTTTACAAATTGCCAATTTTTCTTGAGTTGAAGCAGCAGCAATTACCTTTGCCCCCATCAATTTGGCTAATTGTACTGCTGCTAGTCCCACACCACCGGCAGCGCCTAAAACGAGTAAAGTTTCACCCTCTTTAAGCTTTGCTCTATCTTTCAAAGCATGGTAAGAGGTGCCATAAGTATACATAGTGGAGGCTGCTGTAACAAAATCCATATTTGGAGGCATTGGAAACGTTTTGGCGGCATCACCAATTGCTTCCTCTGCAAAGCCTCCATGGCCAGTCAATGAAAATACCTTATCGCCAAGTTTTAAATGGCGTACTTTTTCACCAACCTCTTTTACAATTCCAGCTATTTCTCCGCCCGGTGAAAACGGAAATGCAGGTTTAAACTGGTATTTCCCTTGAATCATTAAAGTGTCAGGGAAGTTGACCCCGCAGGCTTTAACTTCTATAAGTACTTGATTGTCATTAATTTTAGGGCTTTCAATTTCCTCATAAACGAGTGATTCGATAGGCCCAAATTCTTTGCAAAGTATTGCTTTCATTTTTTTTGGATAAAATCGTTTTATTTTACTCTGCTAAACCTCATTGCTTTTACGATATAGTCTGGTAATGCTTTTTCTGGGTTCCTCTTTTTAAGATTCAAGTACCAGCCAATTTTTTTTATAATTGGCACTCGATGGGTTTCTACATACTCTATTAAAGTACCATCGGGGTCTTCATTATACACGAATTGGCCGGCAGCTTCACCCATATCAAAGCTATTTTTACTATTTACTGTAAGTGGATAACCTCGGCTTTCACAATCTTTTTCATGAAATTCCATACCGTTTATATCAAAACAAAGGTGAATGTAGCCTAAGTCGCCCCAAAAGCGATTTTCAAAAATCTTATTGCCTTTTTCTTCTAATGATTGCACTAACTCAAGCTCCGAAGGGCCAAATAAATTAGTAAAACCACCTTTATAGGGTTTTGAATGCTTCAATAACACTCGCCTAAATTTTTGTCTAGAAATGGCGGAAAGGTCATCAAATTGATCCGTTTTATCATAAATTATTTGGTCATAGCCTAATATATTTTTGTAAAATTGTATCGACTTATCAATATCTGAAACACCAATTACGGTGCCTGCCACCCCGCCTGAGAGGTCTTTATTTCTAGTAAACCAATATTCATTTTCTATTATTTCAAATATATTATCGTAGGGATCTTTTAAGTAAAAATGTTGCTTCCCGGCAGGGTCTTTTGTTATTTCAGAGAGTAAATTCAGGTTTTCTTTTTTGTAAAACTCATAGGATTCAGCTATGTTTTTTGATTTCATTTTAATACAAAAAATACCTAAATCGCCAAGTTTGATTTTGTTTTGTGAAGGTTGTGGGGTTCTGCTTGTATATTGCCAAATTTCGAAACCACCACCGCTTTGCATGTTTAAGGCTAAATACGCATTTCTTTTTTGCACTACACCACCTGTGTATCTGGTCATTAATTTGGCTTCAGCCTCGTCTTGAAACACAAGAATATCCATACCAAAGTACTTTTTATACCATTGAAAAGCCTCCTCGGCATTTAAGACTCCTATTCCTACCTGTTGTATTCCAGATATTACTTTTTTCATGTATTTAAATAATTTTTCAACGGCACCATGGAATCTGCCATGATTTCAGTTAACTTATTAATTATTAATAGGTTTGTGGTTGAGCAATCATGCAGATTTCATTCGAGTTTTTCTTTACTGTTCACTATAAAAATGGAGCTTTAAATACTTTTCTTCACAATGGCCGATTCAGCCAAATTAGCCAATTCTTTCACCCCAAAAATCAACATTTCAAACCGTGGATCTTTGGTGAGGCCGGCTTTCCATCGGGCATATATTTGTTGTATTATAGTTGCATTTTTATACAAACCAAATATATAATAAAATAAAATATCCGAAACATCAGTTTGAGTTTTTTTCGAATATCTTTCTACTATTTCATTACGGTTTAGGTTTCCTGTTAGCCATGTAATATTCATAGTTTTCATAAAGTCGCCTGACTCTTTTTCACACCAATAAGCTAAAGTTGCACCTAAATCCATTAGCGGGTCACCGACTGTCGCCATTTCCCAGTCTAATACGGCTAATATTTTTGTAAGGTTTGTATCAAATACTACATTATCGTATTTAAAGTCGTTATGCAAAAAGGCATATTTTTGCGGCCTTGGTTTATTATTGTTTAACCACGTAGCCACAATATTCATTTGAGGCAATTCGTCGGTTTTACTTTTCTCATATCTATCGATCCAGCCAGCCACTTGCCTATCAACATAACCCTCTGGCTTTCCCATACTAATTAGGCCAGTACTTTCTATATCTATTTGATGCAATTGAGCCAAATTATCTACCAAAGTTTTAGAAAGATGCTCCCATTTTTCTTTTGGAAAATCGTAAGATTTTGCATTTTTTGCCCTCAGAATAACCCCATTAACTTTTTCCATCAGGTAAAAAGGGGCACCAATTACTTCAATATCTTCACAATAAACATCAACTTTTGGTATGGCCTCATAATGCTTTCCCAATATAGAAAGTACTTTAAACTCTCTGCCCATATCGTGTGCACTTTTTATGTTTGCACCTAGCGGGGCTCTTCTCAGTACATATTCACGATTGTCGCATACTATTTGAAAAGTAAGGTTGGAATAACCTCCAGGAAATTGTTTTATCTCAATAATTTTACCAAAATCTGATAAGTTGGTCTTTAGGTAATTTTCAAGATTTGCCAAATTTGGTTCCTCACCCTGCCTAATTGATACTGCTTTATCAGGTAAAATTTCTATCATATATTTACAAATTCTAAAATATTAATCTAAAAAAACGCCAAAATTACCCACTTCTTCAAGGTTAACTGAAATATGGTCGTTCATTGTAGTGGAAAGTGAATAACCCACAAAATCGGCCTTAATTGGAAACCGCCGGTAATCACGATCAACCAAAACAGCAACCTGCAGCCTTTTTACTGGAATCGATAAAAAAGGAGATAAACTATAAGCCAACGTACGACCAGTATTGAGCACATCGTCAACCACAATGATCACTTTTTTCTCCAAGAATCGCTCGTCGCAATCAAAAACGGCTGAGTTATCGTAAGGTGAGTTTTTATCGAATATAATTTGCACAAATTGCGCTTCAATTTTAGAAATTGTTTTCAATTCATGCGTTAATAATTTAGCTAAAATATAACCTTGCCCCATTATTCCGGCAATTATCATTTCTTTTTCTTCAAAATTATTTTCATAAATTTCAAACGCAATTCTCTTTATTTTTTGCAAAATAATTCCATTATTGAGTATTTGTTTTGAAGCCATAATACTAAGTTAGGAAGAAATTTTTACTTTTTTAATCCCAACCATTTACAATATTAAAGGTATTTGTATTATTTAATAAATACTATTTTGGCATAGTTTATGCATAACAGTAATTCTGAATAAAATTCTAAAAAATTCGAATTATCTCTATTTACATAATTTATGGTTTTTTAAATAAAATAAAGGTATTAATAAATGAAATGGATAAATATTGCGTTGGTAAGCCTATTATTTGTTTTTACGAATAGCCGTAAAGCTGAAAGCGATATATCGTTAAATATTAAGTATGCAATAAAAAAAGGTGATGCAAATATGCTTGCTACTTATTTTGACCAAAATTTAGAGTTGGTTATCGATTCTGAAAATGTGGATTTTAGTAAAATCAATACTACTCATGCCAAGCTAATTTTAAAATCTTTTTTCAAAAAAAACCCA
>JANMZR010000030.1:0-24284 GCA_031383555.1 Cytophagaceae bacterium
GGTTTTATTTGGTTAGAATTTATAACAACAGATTCAATCAACAAACTAGGTTTTTAAAATTATAATTTTAAATTATTAATGATATTAAATAACGAAAGAGGATATGCTTTCTTAGAAATTGAACCATACTATTTATAACAACTATTAAGTCAAAATAATTATACACTAAATAATGATTGTCTTTTCTATGTTTTTTTCGATTAGTTTCGATTTAAAACCGCTATATTTTACAAGTATATCTTAAAATGCTATATTTGCCTTATGAAAACCTTTAGAAAATTGGTACTTATTATTTTGTGCATTCAAATCACCCTCCCGAGTCATTTGTTGTATGATATTGTTTGCCTACCACTTTTGTTTTCACATTTTGCCCATCACAATCATCACCACGACCCAGTTAGTTTTATTAATTTCGTAGCCCAACATTATCAAGAAGAAGATTTGCACAATGAACATGAGGATGAAGACCATGAAAACTTGCCATTTCATCACCACGACCAATTGAGTGTTTTTCAACAAACAATCATTGCTTTTTCCGAAATCCGAAATTATCAATTTACCCCTTTCTTTTTAGAAAACCCACTAAAAAATATTATCTATCAGCAAGATTTTTATCCATCAGATTGCTCTTCTTCTATTTGGCGACCGCCCAAATTAGCATAATCATATATATTTAGATTTATTGGCTTTTTCTCAGAGAGGAATTTCTGTGATTTTGGCGTATGCTATATTGTTTATCAATACGGTTTACTAAATATTGATTAAATTATTATGTCTTTTTTAAAATAAGAAATTATGCTCAACAAAATTATCGAGTTTTCAATCAAACAGAAACTCATCATCGGGCTGTTGGTTGTAGCTCTTATCGGCTATGGTAGCTACCAAATTACAAAATTGCCCATTGATGCTGTACCTGACATTACTGATAATCAGGTGCAAGTAATCACCGTTGCACCTGCATTGGGAGCTACTGATATTGAAAGGCTCATTACTTTCCCAATTGAACAAGTCAATAGTAATATTCCGGGCATAAAAGAAATCCGTAGTTTCTCTCGCTTTGGGCTCTCGCTCATTACCATTGTTTTTGAAGACGACGTTGATGTGTATTGGGCAAGGCAGCAAGTTACTGAAAGACTGAAAATTGCCGAACAGCAGATTCCACAAGGTGTGGGTTTGCCTGAATTAGCACCTGTTACCACGGGATTGGGCGAAATTTATCAGTACGTGTTAAAACCCAAACCTGGTTTTGAAACTAAATACAACGCCACAGAATTGCGTACTATTCAAGATTGGGTGGTGAAAAGACAGCTCGTAAGTGTAAAGGGAGTTGCCGACGTAAGTAGTTTTGGAGGAAGAGTGAAACAATACGAAATAGCTATAAATCCTGCGGTATTGAATGCCAATCATATCACAATAGCAGATGTATTTACAGCATTAGAAAAGAACAATGAAAACACTGGCGGCGCTTATATAGAAAAAGCATCTACGGTTTTATACATCCGTGCCGAAGGATTGATAGGAAACATTGACGACATAAATAATGTAGTTGTAAAAAATACAAGCAACGGCACACCTCTATTAATAAAAGATGTAGCTGAAGTGCGAATTGGCAATGCAACTCGTTATGGGGCAATCACTTATAACGACGAAAGCGAAGTGGCAGGAGCCGTAGTGATGATGCTTAAAGGGGAAAACAGCAGCCGGGTAATTAAGGATATTAAAGATAAAATTGAACAAATAAAAAAGACTTTGCCCGAAGGCGTAGAATTAGAGCCTTTTTTGGACAGAACCAAAATGGTAAACTCGGCGATTAGTACGGTTACGAAAAACTTGCTTGAAGGTGCTTTAATTGTAATTCTAATATTGGTTCTATTTCTGGGCAATTTGCGGGCTGGTATTATTGTGGCTTCAGTAATTCCTTTGTCTATGCTATTTGCTGTTATTCTGATGAATATTTTTGGCGTGAGTGGTAACTTAATGAGTTTAGGAGCTTTAGATTTTGGCTTAATAGTAGACGGAGCTGTAATCATCGTAGAAGCTTGTATGTTTCAATTGCATATTTCTAAGCAGAAAAAAATTACACAGACTGAAATGGACGGTATGGTATATAGCACTTCAACCCGAATGCGAAATGCGGCTGTTTATGGAGAGTTAATTATATTGGTGGTGTACCTCCCGATATTTGCTTTGCAGGGAATTGAAGGGAAAATGTTTAAACCTATGGCCCAAACTGTGGCCTTTGCTTTATTGGGTGCTTTTATACTTTCTCTAACATACATTCCTATGATGACGGCCCTATTCTTAAGCAAAAACATAGCTTACAAAAAAAATATTTCTGATAGAATGATGGAATTCTTGGAAAATATTCATCAAAAAGTTTTGATAAAAGCGTTGGGTATTCCCAAGATAATTGTTGGTTTTGTGCTTTGCTTGCTTGTATATGCACTATTGGTTTTCTCGAAAATGGGAGGGGAATTTATCCCTGAATTGCCTGAAGGCGATTTTGCCGTGGAAACCAGGATCTTGACAGGTAGTAATATAACTACTTCGTCTTCAGTCTGTTTGCAAGCAGCACATATTTTAAAAACTAAGTTTCCTGAGGTAGAAAAAGTAGTGGGTAAAACCGGAAGTGGCGAAATCCCCACCGACCCCATGCCCATGGAAGGGTCAGATTTGATGATTATTTTAAAGGATAAATCCGAGTGGACTTCTGCTGATTCATGGAATGAAATGTCTGAGAAAATGAGCAAAGCATTGGAAGATGTGCCTGGGGTTACGTTTAGTTTTCAATATCCAGTGGCCATGCGTTTTAATGAATTAATGACAGGTGCAAAACAAGATGTTGTATGTAAAATTTTTGGTGAAAATCTCGATTCACTTTCTAAATATTCTAAAGTTTTGGGCAACGTGGCAAGCAAGATTGAAGGAGCTGAAAATGTATACGTTGAGCCAATAGATGGGCTTCCTCAGCTAATTATCAATTATAAAAGAAACCTTATTGCCCAATTTGGATTAAACATTCAGGATATCAATAAAGTAGTAAATGCGGCATTTGCGGGGCAAAGTAGTGGATTGGTTTTTGAAGATGAAAAGCGATTTGATTTAGTAGTGCGTTTGGCTGGTGAGCAAAGGCAAAACCTAGAAGATGTCCAAAATTTACTTATACCAATTCCAAATGGCTCGCAGATACCACTCAGTCAGGTGGCAGAAGTATCGATAAAGCAAAGTGTAAATCAAATTCAAAGAGATGATGCCAAACGAAGAATCATAGTAGGGTTTAATGTGGAGAGTAGAGATGTACAAAGCATCGTGAAAGATTTGCAAGCCGAAGTCAATAAAAAAATAAAATTACCAACGGGCTATTATATTACTTATGGCGGGGCGTTTGAAAACTTAGAAGCAGCAAATAATAGACTAGCCATTGCTGTTCCTATCTCTCTTTTGCTCATTTTTATATTGCTATATTTTGCATTCAAATCAGTGAAGCAGGGTTTGCTCATTTATTCGGCAATCCCACTTTCTGCTATTGGCGGCATCTTGTTTTTAGCACTGCGAGGGATGCCTTTTAGTATTAGTGCAGGAATCGGTTTTATTGCATTGTTTGGAGTAGCCGTATTAAATGGTATCGTTTTGATTTCGGAATTTAACCGAATAAAAAAAGAGGACGAAACCGATATAAAACAAATTGTACTGCAAGGCACAAAGCATAGATTACGACCTGTTTTGATGACTGCCTCTGTTGCTTCATTGGGTTTTCTTCCAATGGCGTTAAGCAATGGTGCAGGAGCAGAAGTACAACGCCCATTGGCTACAGTTGTGATTGGTGGTTTATTGATTGCTACATTTTTAACGCTTTTTGTGCTACCTGTTTTGTATATTCTTTTTGAAAAGGCCATCAAAAACAAATCAGTAAACACAGTGGCTACAATCCTTTTATTGTATATACTGCCATTTCAAAATGCAACAGCACAAACAACCATACACTTGCATGATGCAATTGATTTGGCTGTAAAAAACAATCTTTCATTAAAAAACGAGAAATTAAAAGCAGAATATCAGCAACTTTTAACAAAAACTGGTAAAGTAATTCAGCCAACCAATGTGATAAGTGAGTTTGGTCAAATCAATAGTGCTTATGCCGATGCTAAGATTGGATTTGTGCAAACCCTAAGCTTTCCGAAAGTATATGCCGTTCAAAAAAATCTATTGGACGAAAACTATAAAAGTGGCGTGCTGAATATTGGAGTAAAAGAAAACGTCCTAAAAAAACAGGTTTCGGAAGTGTATTATGGTCTTTTGTATTTTCATGAAAAAAAGAAATTATTACAAAAAAATGATAGCTTGTTTGTTGAATTTTTAATAAAAGCAACTAATCGGCTTGAGAGTGGTGAAACTAATATTTTAGAAAAATCTACTGCCGAAAACCTTCGTGGGCAAATTGGCTTGCAGCTTAGTCAATTGCAATTTGACCTTGATTTACTGCAACTGCAATTTCAACTTTTGCTCAATTCTACTAATGAATATATACCTGATAAAAACGAATTTAAAGCAAATTTTGCCATAAATTCTGTTGTTTCTTCCTTACAAAATTACCCAACCTTACAATATTTAAGGCAACAGCAACAGATAGCGATTGCGGCAACAGCATTCGAAAAATCGAAGCTGATGCCAAGCCTAATTTTGGGCTATAATGTAATGGGAATGCGAGGCGTAGGGGCAAATGATGTGAAGTATAACGGTGTTCCACGTTTTCAATCGGTTCAGTTCGGCTTAGGAATTCCAATTTTCACCAACGGGCAAAAAGCCATTATCAATGCTGCCAAAACAAATGAAATGGTGGTGGCAAATTACTATGAAGTGAATTTAAAAAATTTAGAAACTGCTTATCAGTCCGCAATTTTGGCATACAAAAAAAGTTTAGATGCTTTAGATTATTATGAAACAAAAGCATTAAAAACTGCCGAAATCATTAAGCTAACTGCCAATAAGCAATTTTCTAACGGTGAAATAAATTATTTAGAATGGGTAATGCTTGTCAATCAGGTAATTGTTATAGAAAACGAATATATTGATGCCATCAAAAATAGAAATGTAATGATTATTAACCTCAAAGATTTGTTATCAAAATGAAAAATATAAAAAGCCTAAACTCGCTTTTTCTTGCTGTTTCCTTGCTTGTGCTTAGTTGCAAAAGCGAAAGTAAAACAGAAGAGAAACCAGAAACGCCAATCGCAGAAAACGCTACGACGCTCAACGATGCTCAAATGAAAAATTCGGGTATAGAACTGGGGAAAATAGAGAAAAGACAAATTTCATCGACCTTAAAAGTCAATGGCAAAATAGATGTGCCACCACAAAACATGGTTTCTATAAGTGTGCCTTTGGGTGGATACTTAAAATCAATGAAACTATTGGAAGGCATGTTTGTAAGGAAAGGGCAGGTAATTGCAAATGTAGAAGGCCAACAATACATTCAAATCCAACAGGATTATTTGACGGCAAAGGCTCAATTTGGTTCTTTTGAAAAAGAATTTGAAAGACAAAAGGAGCTAAACCAAAGCAAATCAAGTAGCGACAAGGTGCTTGAGCAAGCCAAAGCGAACTATTTAACGCAAAACATTTTGATAAAATCATTGGAAGAAAAGTTAAAACTAGTAGGTATCAATCCCATCACATTGGATGTCAACAAAATTTCAAAAAGCATCAATATTTACTCGCCTATAAGTGGTTTTGTGTCAAAAATATATGTAAACATGGGCAAATATATCAGCCCAACCGATGTTCTTTTTGAATTGGTAAACCCTTCTGATATCCATTTGGCACTGACTATTTTTGAAAAAGATGTCAATAAATTGTTTGTCGGTCAATCGGTAATTGCTTATACAAATACCGACCCAAACAAGAGATACATGTGCAAAATCATTTTGATTGGCAAAGATTTATCAGAAAATAGAAGTGTAGAAGTACATTGCCATTTTGAAAATTTTGATAAAAACCTTCTGCCAGGCATGTATATGAATGCCGAAATTGATATTCAAAGCAAGAATGCCATAAGCTTACCTTCTGAGGCCATCGTCAATTTTGAAAACAAAAATTATATTTTCATTGAAAATGCCAATAAAACTTTTGAAATGAAGGAAATAAGCATCGGTAATACCCAAAATAAGTTTACCGAAATAAAAAGTGATGTTGATTTAAGCGACAAGAATATCGTGGTAAAGGGAGCATATAACCTTTTGATGAAAATGAAAAATACCGAAGACTAAGTATTACATTTTAAAAAAACCTGAAAATAATATTTTTCTTATATCTTGCTGACTACCCCATGGCATTTTTATGAACCTTGGAAGTTCCAAATGAAATAATTTTAGATCTATACTTCTAACCAATAGCTTTTTCCAAAGAATCAATAAAACTATTCTTGTTTTCAAAATTATAGTAATCTTTCAAACATGGATCCTGGGACAAAATATTTTCAGAAAGTCTATAACTTATAAAAATATCGTTGAGTTTACCAATTTCTGTAGCTATCATCAAATTATAATCAGCACAAATTTTATCATCTTTTTCGAGGCTTCAAATTATTGGCATCTTTATCAACCAAATTTTCTGGCCAATAGATGGATAGGTGTATTTTTTGAAGCATTCCATTCACGGTTTTCAACAAATACAAAGAGGAATTACCATCATTCCTGGCCGTATTTCTTACTCTTAGATATAGAGATGTTTTGTTCATATAAGTTTATAAAATGGAAAATAATTGGGAAGTATTTATAATTGGGAAGTGGTTCTTAGTTCAAAAAAAAGGCCAATACGAAGCGTATTGGCCATACTGGGAGAAATATACTAATTTTTGTTAACCTACTAGGATTCGAACCTAGACTGGCAGAATCAAAATCTGACGTGCTACCCTTACACCATAAGTCAATTTTTAATTCATTTCTTAGTCAATACTTGCTTCAATTCTGAATTATGATGCAAAATTACGTTTTTTTACTAAAAAAGGCAAATGATTTTTTGAAAAATTCAACTATTTGGACAAAGAGGTTTAGATGTTTAGAGGCAATTATCAAAAAAAATCTATATTGCTAATTGTAAGTATTTGAAAAATAGGGAATTAGTCTTTTGAAATTCATCAACTCTTTTTATTTCAAATTTTTCTGTTTTAAATTATTTCAAATCGCTCCAGTTTCAACTTCGCTACTTATTTTCTTTACTAATCCTTGTAAAACATTGCCAGGGCCACACTCAATAAACTGGCTAGCACCATCATTAACCATATTTTGGATTGATTGCGTCCACCTCACTGGTGAGGTTAATTGCGCAATTAAATTAGCTTTTATTGTTGCCACATCAGATGAAGCAGTTGCATTCACATTTTGATAAATTGGGCATATTGGGGCTTTCATTTCTGTATTATCTATTGCTTTGGCCAGTTTTTCTTGTGCAGGTTCCATTAAAGGAGAATGAAAGGCTCCTCCAACCTGAAGTGGTAGCACACGCTTTGCTCCCGCTTCTTTCAATTTGTCAGAGGCCAATTCTATTCCTGCAAATGAACCAGAAATTACGACTTGGCCTGGGCAGTTATAATTGGCAGGCACCACAACTTCAGAGGTAATTGATTCACAAATTTCTTCAATTTTTTCATCTGACAAGGCCAAAACGGCAGCCATAGTGGATGGATTTTGCTCACAAGCCTCCTGCATAGCCAAGGCTCGTTGGTATACTAATTTTAGCCCATCCTCAAAACTTATGGCTTCAGCAGCTACTAAGGCTGAAAACTCACCTAAGGAATGACCCGCAACCATTTGAGGGTCAAAGGTTTCTGTTATAACTGCTTTTATTACTGAATGAAGGAAAATGGCAGGCTGGGTAACTTTTGTTTGTTTCAAGTCTTCGGCAGTACCATCAAACATAATCTTTGAAATTGAAAAACCAAGTATTTCGTCCGCTTTTTCAAATAGGGTTTTTGCCTTTGCTGATGACTCGTAGAGGTCTTTACCCATACCTACAAATTGTGCTCCTTGGCCGGGGAAAATATATGCTTTCATGTTATTGAGTTTGGTAGTTTAAAAAATGTTTAAAAGTTTATTTTTTCAGTTTGCCTTCATATTCAAGTTCTCAATTCTGGAAAATTCTTGTAATGTGCCATCAGAGTATGCTTTATTGAGGTTTTCTAAAGAATAGGAGCTGTCGACTGGAGCATAATTTATATAGTCTTGATACCTAATTCCGCCAATGTTTTGCGACTTTATAGCTTCTCTAAAACGAATGCCGCCACCATCAACTTTGTAGGAATAGACGAAATAATTCATAGTTTTGGTTCGTTGGTTTATCCAATAAATAAATATGTCGTCATGGTCTTTTCCTCCATTTTCTTGCTTAAATGTGACCTTTAATTTATGGTATTTATCAGCTCCTATTGTGCTTTCCCCAATTAACTCTAGGTTTACGGCTTCATCATTTAAAGGCTGCGGAAGTAATGTGAAATAAACGACTGAATTGATAGAATTTTTATATTTTACTATCATGGAATCTTGTAATGTAACCTTTTTGCCAGCAATAAAACGTTCCAAACCAACATTGTTATAAACATCTTTTATTTCATTACCAAGGGAGTCTTTTCCTATTCTTTCATAAATAAATGTAGTGCCATCTTTTTCAATAGTATAGTGTTTATCCCTGAAGTCAAAGCCAATTTTTAATTTATCATATTTAGCGCCTCCATGGGCTTCAATACACTCATTTACAATTACTTGCGCTGGACTTAGCTTTGGTTTGCAACTTATATAAAAAGTTAGTGTCAATAAGGTAATTACAATAGATATATTGAATCGTAGACAGAAATTCTCTTTTTTCATGGATTGAAATGGGTTTTTATTTTATACAAAATTGGGTATTTTTCATCAATAAATTAAGAAATAATCCGTTTATTTGCTTAAAATGTAGCAATGAGGTCAGTTTTTTTCACTTTGTTTTTTTTATTTTCAAATTTTGTTTCTTTCTCAGAAAGCAATGATTTCATTGTACTTTCTGACATAGTAATTTATGGTAATGAAAAAACGAAATCATCTATTATTTTGCGTGAACTTGATTTTAAAAAAGGCGATACTATTTTTGTAGACGATCTTGAGCAAAAATTAAAATTGAACCGGAATAAAGTTGTTAATCTGCAACTTTTTTTGAAAGTTGACATGAATATTATAAATTGTTTGGCACCATTTGCCGAGGTTCAAATAAATTTGGCTGAGCAATTTTTCCTTTTTCCATTACCAGTATTTCGTCTTGCTGATAGAAGTTTTAATGAATGGTGGTACAATAGAGGCCATAAATTGAACCGAACTATTTATGGTGTAAACTTGGTGCATTTAAATGTAGGCGGTCGAGCAGAAGAGCTTATCATTAACCTTGAAAACGGCTTTACAAAGCAATTGGCATTCATCTATCGAAAGCCCTATATCGATAAAGTAATGAAGACTGGCCTCGAATTGGACCTTATCTATAACACAAATAAGCAAATTGCCTATAAAACTTTTGAAGACAAATTGGTATTTGCAAAAAATGATGAAAGTGTACTTTTGAAAAAGTTTTCGACAAGGATTTCACTAATAAGAAGAAATGGTTTTTATGAACGACAACGATTTGAGGTTAAATATTCGAATGAATCGGTGTCTGATTCAATTTCTTTTTTAAACCCAAATTATTTTTTGAAATCTAGAACGGCATTAAACTATTTTAGGTTAAGTTATATTTTTGAAAGCGACCATCGAAACAATGTGATTTATCCCAATCAAGGTTTTTATTTTAAAGGTAAAATAAGCAGAGCTGGTATATTTAAAAATGATATGGCAAGTCAAAATGAAATTTATTTTTTGTTTTCAAAATATTTGCCTTTAAGCAAAACTTGGTTTGCCGACTTCAATATCCGGTCAAAAATTACTAATCCTGGGTTGCAAGCTTTTTCAATTTCACAAGCTTTTGGTTATAAAAATGAGAATGTTCGTGGCTATGATTTGTATGTAATTGATGGGCAAAAAATGGTACTTTTTAAGTCAAATATAAGAAAACTTTTCATAGACCGCTTTTTCAAATTGCCAGCCATAGGAGCTTGGAAGGCAGGCCAAAACCAGCCCATAGCACTTTATGGTCGGGCTTTTTTTGATGCTGGTTACGTGAGCAACAAATTTGAAAACTTAAATTCGAGCCTGCTGGCCAATAAGTTAATTAGTGGTTATGGCTTGGGTTTTGATATAGTATCGTCTTTTTCTGGAGCACTTAAAGTTTCGTATTCTTTTAATAATTTAGGAGGAAAAGGCCTGTTTTTTGATTTTGGTAAGGAGTTTTAGTATAAGCTTTGATAAACCTAATACCCATATTTTTCACCCCAAAGTGCCATTAGTTTTTCTTTGATTTTTTGTTCATTTGTATTTTCCGAGGGTTGGTAAAATACATTTTTTGAAATTTCATTGGGCAAAAACTCTTGAAATGTAAAGTTACCCTCAAAAGCGTGCGCATATTTATAGTTTTTGCCAAAATCCAATTCCTTCATTAGTTTTGTGGGTGCGTTTCGTAAATGAAGTGGCACTGGTAAATTGCCCGATTTTTGTACCTCCGCCTGCGCAAAACCAATTGCGGCAACTGACGAATTACTTTTTGCTGAAGTGGCAAGGTAAAGTGTTGTCTGTGAAAGAATTATATTTGATTCGGGCCAGCCAACCATTTTTACAGCTTGCATACAAGATGTAGCTATTAATAAAGCATTCGGATTGGCCAACCCGATATCTTCCGAAGCTAAAATAAGGAGCCTTCTGGCAATAAAATTTACATCTTCGCCACCTTCAACCATACGAGCAAGCCAATAAACGGCTGCATTTGGGTCAGACCCACGGATTGATTTGATAAATGCCGAAATAATATCATAATGCAATTCGCCATCCTTATCATATTGAACAATGTTTTGTTGTAGAATATCGATAACTAGCTCATTAGTAATCTCTTGAAGTTCGCCAGCTTTGTTGAAATTAGTTACTAATTCTAAAATATTGTACAACTTGCGGCCGTCGCCTCCCGAAAATTGAATAATTGCGTCATATTCAATTATTTTAATGTTTTTCAGCTTGAGAATATTATCTTTTTCTATGGCCAAATCTATCATTTTCAACAATTCAGTTTTTTCCAAACTTTTCAAAACATAAATCTGGCATCGAGATAATAATGCCGAAATCACCTCAAATGAAGGGTTTTCTGTGGTGGCACCAATCAAAGTAATAATCCCCTTTTCAACAGCACCTAAAAGTGAATCTTGTTGGCTTTTACTAAACCTATGAATTTCATCAATAAATAAAATTGGGCTTGGTCTATCAAAAAACTTTTGTTTTTTTGCTGCATCTATGGCATCACGAATGTCTTTAACCCCAGAATTGATGGCTGATAATGACTGAAAAGGAATTTTTAGGGTATTGGCAATTATGCCTGCTAGTGTTGTTTTACCAACGCCGGGAGGGCCCCAAAGTATAAATGAAGGTATGCGCCCAGCCTCTATTGCTTTTCGCAATATTGCATTTTCACCTACTAAATGTGCTTGCCCAATGTAATCATCTAAAGTTTTTGGCCGTAGGCGCTCAGCTAAAGGTTCCATTTAATTACTAAATTGTTTTAATAAAATTAAATATTTTTTATTTAAGAATGTTCAATTAAACCATACTTACGATTTTTACGTTAGAAAGTTTAAGATAATTATTATTAGTATGACCTTTTTATTTTTAGTATGCAAAACAAAAAACTAGCCAAAGAATCATTGACTATAATGACCGAAATGGTATTGCCTAACGACACGAATACTTTAAATAATCTGATGGGAGGTAGGTTGCTTTATATGATGGACGTGGTAGCGGCTGTAGCTGCTCAAAAGCACTCCAATTGTTTGGTGGTAACAGCGTCCGTTGACAATGTTTCTTTTGCGGAGCCCATTCCTTTGGGATCAATTGTAACGCTTGAAGCCAAAGTTACTCGAGTTTTTAATACTTCAATGGAGGTGCATATCAATGTATATGCCGACGATTATCCAAATCGTAGACAATTTTCTACCAATCAAGCTTTTTTTACCTTTGTCACTTTGGATCATACTACAAAAGTACCTTGCAAGTCGCCAGAAATAGAGCCAGAAACGGATACCGAAAAGGAATTATTTGCTGGAGCTTTGAGGCGTCGTCAATTGAGATTAGTTTTAGCAGGTAAAATGGATGTTAAAGATGCCAATGAATTGAAGTCAATATTCTAAAAAGTTTGAAAGTTTAAATGTTTAAAAGTTTATTTCTTAATTAAGCTTTGAATTTAAAATTCCAAAATAAATCTGTTTAATTCATCAAAAAAATAAAATCTATTTTACAATTTTTTAAAAAAATATAAATTTGCGATTAATAATATTCATTTTTCTAGTAAGCTTTAAGCTAAATAGCCAAATACTTAAAGATCCAATTGCTAAAACTTGGATTTTAGAGGGGCTCAACAAATCCTATAATTTTCAATTTGCTGAAGCCGAAGAAATTTATAATAAAATAAAGGCAAAATATCCCACAAATCCAGCGTATTCAACTTTGATGCAAATGATGCTTTATACACAGTATGCGCCTGTGAAGGACAATTCAAAAGCAAAACTTCAATACCTATCACATTTGAACAAAGCTGTGGAGCTTTCTGAAAAAATGATAGATAAAAACGAAAACGATACAGAAGGCATATTTTTTATGTTAAGTTCATTGGGTAGTTTAGCAGCATGGCAGGCCGATAATGATGAAATAATGAAAGCGGTAAACACAGCCCGAAAAGCCTTCCCATTCATGAAAAAAGGCATGAAATTGACAAATGTACAGTCAGATTTTTTGTTTACAACTGGCCTATACAATTATTATATTGAACAATATCCTGAAGACCACCCAATAGTGAAGCCTTTTATGATTTTCTTTTCTGATGGTAACAAGAAATTGGGCCTTCAACAAATGGAAAATTGTAGCAATCGAGCACTTTTCACACATGTGGAGGCAGCTTATTATTCTGCTTATATTTATTTAAAAAATGAATCAAGGTCTGATAAAGCATTGGTATTTATTAATAATTTGACGGAAAAATATCCAAATAATTTATTGTTTGAAACCAGAAAAGCAGAGTGTTTGGTTAATTTAGGTAAGTATGAAACTGCAAAACCTTTAGTTGAAAATTTGATGAAAACGCAAGGGAAAATATACCCATTAGCAGGCTTGGTATTTCAAGGAATAATTGAAGAAAAACAAAGTAAAAATGATATTCAAGCAGCAATATTTTACAAAAAAGCATTGAAAATACCTGTTGATGTACGTTTTACTCAAGATTATATTGCAATTGCTTATTTGGGTTTGGGCAGGATTGCTTTGAGAGAAAAAAATAAAAAATTGGCGAAGCAATATTTTGAAAAATCGATTGAACTATCTGAATATCAATCAACTGATACTGAAGCTAAAAGATTACTAAAAAATATTTAGTTTTTGAAAACAAATGGGTATTTTGTTTAGAAAAAAATAGCTATCTTAGTTACAAATTTTTAAAACAAGTTAAAACCCAAGTTAAAATCAATTTAAATATGAAAAAAAGAATTGTACTAGCCTCAATGTTATTTGTTTCAGTATGCAGTAATTCATTTGCAAATTCTTCAGAATACTTTGCAGACGATTTTGCAATTGAGAGGACAATCAATAGTGGTGAGGTGATTGACTTTACAGCCATCGAAAATAGTCAATCAACCTCTACTTTCTTAACCAGCTCTTCAAATAATACTGCCATGCCTACTACAGCTTTAGTGGCTGAAAGAAACGCTACGGTAGCTTTTGTTTTGGCGTGGTTTGTTGGGTTTTTAGGAGTTCACCGCTTTTATATGGGTACTGAAACACTCACTGGAGTAGGTTATATTTTAACCTTGGGTGGTTGTGGTATTGTAGCTTTTGTTGACTGGATAGTGTTATTGATTGCACTAGTCAATCAGGAAGGCATATCTAAGTATGAAGACAACCCTAAGTTTTTTATGTGGAGTGGCAAATAGTTTAAATTGCAAAAAGATACAATTTGTATAAGCACAAAAAAATCCGAATAAGTTCGGATTTTTTTGTGCTTATTTTTCTAATGCCAATAATGCTTCAAGGTATTTATTTGTAATTTTTAAGCTTTGAGCTTTGTTCAATTCTTCAACCAAAACTTCAGTTCGGGTTATACCTCCAAAATAAAAAGTTTGGAATAAACCCAATCCAGTAAAAAAACCACTTGCATAGTATTTATTGTAAATATTATGAATACCCCATCCCAAAGTAATTGCCTGTAAGGCAATTGAAGTAAGTCCTTCCTTTGTTTTTCCCAGATAAATCATGCCTGCACCTGGTAATATTGTGGCTAAAACTTTAGCTTTTTTGGGCTTATAAATTTTAATATTTTTATAGCTATTCGTCTTATCAAAATAGAAGGGAATATTGCTTTTAATTTGACTGTAATTGGCTATTAACGAGTCGGCTTGGTCGTATTTTTTTAAACTTGAAAGGGTTAATATTTCCCAAAAATCAAGTTTGTTTTTATAAGTTGAATCCTGAGTAATTAATTTATATTGTATAATCTGGTTATATGCATCTTCAAATTTATTTAAAATATAAAAAGAAAACATAATCTCTTTTCGATATTTATAATGGTTTGAATCTGGTAAATCATTCATATCCAGCCTTAAAGCTGTTTCATTTGCAGCTTCGAATTTGTTGTATTTTTTATGACAATATACTTTTTGCAAAATAATTTCATTTCTCTGTATCTGCTTTTCAGCCTCCGAGTTAGTAGAATCTCTAATATTTAATAAGTCGAAATAGGCCCTTTCTAGCTTTAATAACTCTAAATCGTAAGCTTCTGAATTCAAATTATTATCCTTGATGCTTTGGCTCTTTACCTCAATTAAATAAAGTGCGCAAAGGAATATGCATGTCAAAAAGTATTTGATCATTTATTATTTCATTAAATTCTTGTCGTTTTATGGATACACTTAATGCACTGCCCCAAATATTTCCCAAATAAAATACACTAAAAAGGCCACCATAAATAATAAATCGTGCGCTTTTTGGACCCGATTTTTTATAGGCTTCAATGGTTTGAATGCCAAAAACTGCATTTTGAATAAAGGTAGAAATGCTTTGCCCCAATTGCCCGCCCACATACAATTTGCCCAAGCCAGGCACTATTGCCGATAAAAGCCCAGCCTTTAGTGGGGATTTTCGATCGAATTTTTGAATTACTGACTTGTAATTCAACATATTAGCTTGTTGCTTACCTAACTGATAATATTTCTCTGAAAAATTAGACGCCTTTGTTTCAAATGAGTTCAGATTTCGCTCAATTAGGGAAATTCCGGCCAACTCAAAATTCCGTGTTGCCAAAATTAAACTATCGGTGGTCTGTAAATTAGAAAACACACTTCTCGCTTTTTCTAGTTTATTCAAATAAGAATTTGAAATACCTTGGAAAAGTTTGGCTTCAGTATACTTTGGGTTTGACAAGCTTATTTTTGATAAAAATGATGCCGCAGAATCTAAACTTTTTATGTTGTAAAAAGCCATTCCTTTTTTGAAATACAGATTATTCCAAATATGAAAACTAGCCGTGTCCGTAAGTTTTAAGGTATTTATGAAAGTAATAATTTCCTTATTTTGCTTGTTCTCAACTAAATAACTAAGAAATAAACTATCTCTTTTGCTTTGAGAAAAAGTTGATTTTGAATAAAAAAATGCGAAAATAAAAAAAGCGATCTGGATAATAAAACTGAGCTTATGTTTAGTCATTATTCAACTTATACATAAGTGGTGTATCAATTACTTTTCCATTTTCATTTATCCGGAATTCGTTTATGGTAGTACCACTAATTCTATTACAACGAGCAAGGCGGTCTGCCGTTAGAGCAATACCTTTTAACATACCATATTCTTTTAACGCCATCTGGCTAAATGTTGAACAACTTATTTCGTAAAGGCAATCGGCTGAAATTTGTTGAGATATGTTTTTTTTATAGAATTTTAATGAGCTAAATAGTATTTTACCTAGTAAGTTTTTCGAATTTCCTATTTCTACAAAACTGTGTTGACGCTTAGTTTCAGAATTGATTTTGACTTGTAAAATTGAAATGTCAGTTATATCTGATTGAGCGAATATACTTTGGCTAGAGGTCAAAATACCTAAAAATAAAATTAGTAATACAAATATTTTATTTGACATATTTTGCATTGGAAGGTATTGCGTAATTTGCCAATTTTGAGTCAATTTTTTCATTGATTTTAATATCGGAATATTTCGTTTTCACAATAACAGAATCTTTTGCAGAGAAATAATCAATTTGGGTAATGCTTAAGGGGAAATCCGAATTGCCTATTTTCTGATATTCAGCATAATAGATTTTTTTTACTATCTTATTTTGGCCATCTATATATTTTGAATAAATAGGGTTGCCGTCTTTATGAACAAGCTCAACTTGCTTAATATCCTTTTCAACTTTTGGAGGTGACTGCCAAGTAGTAACCAAAAGGTTATTGTCAAATTTAGAATTTTTGTTAATAAAACCCATTTTTCTCAAACCCATATCCTCCTTATATTTATTGAAAAAATAGTAAAATTGGGTTGTTTCTGTACCGAATTGAAAGTTTACCTGTTGGGTTATTGTGTTTTTTTTAGGATCATATATTTTCAATTCACCTTTTGAAGTATTAAAAATGTATTGTTCAAAGGGTGTAGTATAATGGCTAATCATATTGCCACCAGCTATTTTATAAAATATTTCGCCATTTAATACCACAACTTTTCCTGCTCTTATTGTTCTTGTATTTAATTTGGCGCTTATTGCCGATTGAGCTATTAAATTGGTATTTACCATTAAGATAAAACCAAATAGTAATGTTAGTTTTTTAAACATTTAAAAAGCTTTTATTTTCACAAATTTAAAGCTTATAAATTAAAAAAGCCTCAAAATACCCATTGCATATTATTGCAATAAATATTTTGAGACTTTTAAAAACAATTCTTTTATTAGAACTTAAAAGTTAGGCCAACAGTAGCATTACTGTGTCCCCCGGCGCCAAGTTCCATTAAGCCAGCAATATTCTTATTGAAATAGTACCTACCACCAATAAAACCACCAAAGTAAATACCACTGTTATTTGTATTGTATCCGAAACCGAAATCGTCTTTCCACTTATAATTTCTGTAGCCTAAGCCAGCTCCTGCATATAAATCTATTTTATCGTTTCCTAAATTCAATAATTTATTCACATGGTATGAGCCACGTGCTCCTATATATAATATATTAAATCCGTAATTGCCACCATAGCTCAAATAACTTATTGAACCACCAGCTGAAATATCTTCAGTAACGCCAACTTCTAGTGCAGCTGTAAGTGGAATTCCTCCTGAGTAATAAGAATTTAAACCAATTCCAACATTTAGTAATTTATCGCCTTTTTGATACTGTGCATTTGCATTTTGAGCATTGAATATAAACACTGCTCCAATTAATAGAAAACCTAAGTGTATTTTTTTCATGATAGTAATTTGTTTGTTTATTTTATTTAAAATTTAATACTTTTTCAAAGTAAAAAAAAACTTACCTATTATCCGTAATAAAAGGTAAATAACTTGTAAATTATTTAGTAAGCGGTAACAAATACAAATAAAAACAATTTTTAGATATCTACAAATGTTTATTTGTTATTTATTAATGAAATTTCATTTTTTGGATTTTACCCCAAGAACTAAAATATTAAAAAAAGGTTCGTTAACTTTGTGTTGTTTTGAATTAGTCTAAATAAGTTTGATCATTTTTATATGCTAAGCTTATATTGACTACCAAAAACAATATAGGTTAAGAATAAATTAAGCCTATTTTTTTAAAATTGATTTGTAATAGGATGTTGACACAAAGGACTTTGGCAAGCTTGAAAATAGGCGAAAAAGCGGTTGTTGTAGGTTTCACTGACGAAATTCTTTCTCTAAAATTTTTAGAAATGGGACTTTTACCTGGTACCGAGCTTATCTTGAATCAGATTGCCCCAATGGGCGACCCAATTGCAATAAAAATTGCCGATTATTTATTGGCCATAAGAATAGATGAAGCCGAAACTGTTTTGGTGATTTAGGAGTTTTAATGTTAAATGGTTAAATGGTTAAATGGTTTTATTGTTTTATTGTTTTTTGTTGATTTGACGCCTTTTAAACCTAATAAATTACAAAAACTTAAAAACTATTGCAATCAACAAACTTTTAAACTTTTAAAATTAACAAACTTACAAACTATCAAACTTACTTGAGTAATCGACCAAAAATAGCTTTATTAGGCAATCCAAATTCTGGTAAAACCTCACTCTTCAATCAGCTTACTGGTTTAAGGCAAAAAACTGGCAATTTTCCTGGTGTTACTGTTGATAAAATGACTGGTCCGTGGAAGCTCAATGCTGAAAATACTGCCGAAATTTTAGATTTGCCAGGTATTTATAGCATTTATCCCAAAACTCCAGATGAACAAGTAGTACTCGATGTATTAGCTAACCCTGGGAATGACCTTTTTCCTGATTTGGCAATAGTGGTGGCCGATGCCTCCAATCTGAAGCGTAATTTATTGCTTTTTTCACAAGTTAGGGATCTCGGTATCCCTGCAGTTTTAGCACTTAATATGCTTGATGTTGCTGAAAATCAAGGCATTATAATTAACTCATTGAAGCTTGCACGTGAGCTGAACGTGCCCGTTGCAGAAATAAATTCGAAAAAAGGAATTGGCTTGAATGGTTTGAAGCTAGAAGTGTTAAAAGCCTTAGAAAAGAAATATGCTTCTAATGATATTTTGCCAGTTGCATATAGTGCAGAAATGATTGCAGAAATTGGAACCAAAATAGGCCCAGTTGATGATTATATGGCGCTCTTATGGCTTTCAGAGTATGAAAAAATGGCTTTTTTCTCGAAGGAAAAACTTCAAATATTTAGTGAGATTAGTGATAAATTTAGCTGGAATAAAATTAGTTATGAAGCTGACGATACCATTAAGCGATATGAAATACTCAATGAAATAGTTGAAAATTGCACTTTTAAAACTGAAATAGAAGTCAATAAAGAAAGCTGGACCACTCGGCTCGATAAAATATTTTTGCACCGATTTTGGGGTTATTTTATATTTTTATTTATCCTATTCATTGTATTTCAAGCGGTATTTACTTGGGCACAATACCCAACAGATCTTATCGACACAGGTATTGCCAATCTTAATAATTACCTTAAGAACAATTTGCCTAAAAGCCAACTTACTGATTTATTAACGGACGGACTATTGTCTGGAATTGGCGGCGTTATAGTTTTTATACCTCAAATTGCATTTTTGTTTGCATTTATCTCAATACTTGAAGAGTCTGGCTATATGTCAAGAGTAATGTTTATAATGGACAAACTCATGCGCAGGTTTGGCTTAAGTGGAAGATCTGTTGTGCCATTAATATCAAGTGTAGCATGTGCAGTGCCAGCTATAATGGCCACTAGAAGTATCTCAAGTTGGAAAGATCGACTCATTACCATTATGGTGGCACCATTGATGAGTTGCTCAGCTCGCTTGCCTATTTATACAATATTAATTGCACTTGTAGTTCCAGACAGAAAGGGTTTATTTGGAATGGTAAATTTGCAAGGTTTGGCACTTTTTGGGCTATATATGCTAGGTTTTGTAGCAGCTGTGCTTTCGGCATTGGTTATGAAATTTATATTAAAACCAACCGATAGAAGTTATTTTGTGATGGAATTACCAACCTATAAAGGGCCAAGGTTTGAGCATGTTGCAATTTCAATTATAAATAGTGTAAAAGCATTTGTATTTGAAGCAGGAAAAGTAATAGTGGCCATATCAATAATACTTTGGGTTTTAGCAAGTTATGGGCCTGGAAATGCTATGCAGGATGCTGAAAATAGGATTTTGAAAGAATATTCAAGCTTACCAAAACAAGAAATTCAAAATAAAGTCGCTTCGCAACGATTGGAATATTCATATGCAGGTTATTTTGGGAAAATGATTGAACCAGCAATAAAGCCATTAGGTTACGATTGGAAAATTGGTATCGCTTTAATTACTTCATTTGCGTCTATAGAAGTTTTTGTAGGTACTATGTCGACAATCTTTAGTATTGGTACTGAGGTAGATGCTGAATGTTCAACCATAAAAGACCGGATAGCAGCGGAGATAAACCCTGAAACGGGTAAGCCAATGTATACACCGGCTTTAGGCTTTTCACTTCTTATTTTTTATGCTTTTGCAATGCAATGTATGAGCACATTGGCAACTACCTACCGAGAAACTAAGAATTGGAAATACCCCATAATTCAATTGGTTTATATGACTACTTTAGCTTATATTTCAGCGTTTATAGTGTATCAGTTGATGAAATAAAACAAGTTTTAGATTTTGAAAAAAGTTTGGAGATTTAAAACAAGTTAGAAACAAGTTTGAAAATTATAACCAGTAAACTACCCATACAACATACTATTAATCTTACAAACTCACAAACAAAAAAACTGCCAAACTACAAGACTTTAACACTAATGATTAAATACCAGCAATTTACTCTTGACAACGGCCTACATGTAATTGTACATGAAGATCACACTACACCTATGGCAGCCTTAAATATTTGCTATAATGTAGGCTCAAGAGATGAGGATGAAAATAAAACTGGCTTTGCTCATTTATTCGAACATTTGATGTTTGGAGGGTCTAAAAATATACCATCTTACGATACACCTTTGCAAAAAGTTGGCGCTGAAAACAATGCTTTTACTAGCCCCGATATAACAAACTACTATATTACGCTCCCTTCTGTAAATATTGAAACCGCTTTTTGGTTGGAATCTGACCGGATGTTGAGTTTATCATTTGATCCTCAGGTACTTGAAGTGCAGCGAAAGGTGGTTATTGAAGAGTTCAAGCAACGATATTTAAACCAACCATATGGTGATGCTTGGTTAAAGCTTCGTCCGCTGGCATATGAAGTTCATCCTTATCGTTGGGCTACTATTGGCATGGATATTTCACATATTCAGCAGGCAGTAATGGACGATGTGAGGGCTTTTTTTTACAAATATTATTTGCCTAATAATGCAGTAATGGTGGTAGCTGGAAACGTTACACTCGAGCAGGTAAAACAACTTTCAAAGAAATGGTTTGGCCCAATACCAGCTGGTAAAAAGCCAATTAGAAATATAAAAGCCGAACCTAAACAAGTTTATGCTAAAACTTTAGATGTTGAGGCGAAGGTGCCACTTGATGTTATTTATAAAACCTATCATATGCCGGGCAGATATGATGATAGTTTTTATGCAGTCGATTTATTTAGTGACATTCTAGGAAGAGGGAAGTCATCGAGACTTCATGAATATTTAGTAAAGAAAAGCCAATTATTTGGATCAATTTCTGCTTATGTAACTGCTTCGTTGGATCCTGGTTTGTTGATTATCCAAGGAAATATGAACAATGGAGTAAGCTTTGAGCAAGCAGAACTAGCTATTAATCAAGTAGTTGGTGAATTAATTTATGGAAATATTAACGATAATGAGCTTGATAAAGTTAAAAATCAAGCGCTCACAACACATGCTTTTTCAGAAATTGAACTTCTAAATAGAGCAATGGCTTTAGCTTTTGGGGCAAATGCGGGAAATGTTAATTATCCAAATGAAGAAATGGGAAAAATTGAAAGCTTAACTAAAAGTAGCATAGTGGAGCAGGCCAGAATAGTTATGATGCCAGAAAACTGCTCCACTATGTTTTATAAGGCTGTTTCTTGATAAAATAATTAAAAATGAAAATTAGAATTGGATTAGGTTATGATGTTCATCGATTAGTTGAAAATCATCCCTTCTATTTGGGAGGTGTTTTGGTGCCTCATACACATGGCGCATTTGGGCACTCAGATGCTGATGTAGTGCTTCATGTAATTTGTGATGCCCTTTTAGGTGCTGCCAATTTGCGTAATATCGGTTACCATTTTTCAGATAAAGATCCGCAATGGAAGGGTGCAAATAGTAAATTATTTTTAGAAAAAGTATTGGAAATGATAACTAAAAAAGGTTATTCAATAGGCAATATTGATGTAACTATTGTACTTCAAGAACCAAAGCTTAATCCATATATACCTGAAATGAAGGTAGTTATAGCGGGAATACTTAAAATTGATGTTGAAGATATTTCAATTAAAGCAACTACCTCTGAACATATTGGCTTCGTGGGTAGGGGAGAAGGTGTAGCCGCTCATTGCGTGGCTTTAATTGAAAAAACCATTTGATTTTTTTCAGAAAACTTGATTTCTGATAAAAATTTCGGCTAAAGCCTCTAATTTATGCATTTTAACATCGGGCTAAAGCCCGATTCAATTCAAATGACAATAACATATTTATAGTCAATGTATTAAAAATAAAAAAAATAGTATCTCTTTATATTTTCACAATTAAATTCTAATAAATAGTTTCTTTTTAAACATCCAATATAGAATCAGCCATAAAAAAAACAATATTATAGTGCCAGAAACAAGGGTTTCTTTACCAGCACCCAATATTCCAAATAGCTGGTTACCGAAGTGAATTTCAAATGAATTTTTAATGAATTCTGTAATTGTATGGGCCATTACATAAGCGGCAATAGAGTTCATGCCTATTATTTTTAACCAAAAAAATGGCCTTCTGTAATTTTTCATATCGATAATAAAATAGAATATTGATAGAAATAGAAAACAGACTCCACCACTAAATAATACCCATGCTGGTGTCCAAATACGTTTTACTATTGGGCAAATACCTAAAAAATGTATAGCTAATCCACTCAATATTAGCACAATACCATATAGCAAAAACTTTTTTAACTTTTCGGTATTAGGTAAATTTGTTTTAAAAATATTACCCGCCAATAAGCCCAAAAGCATAGTAGCCAATGTTGGAATAAAGCTTATTGTGGCATAACCACCACCGCTATATTCAAAAACCTTAGTTCTTGGCCAAATATTCATAAACCACCTGTCAAATGCCCAAGCCAGATTTGTATTTTTGTTCCAATGTGCCGCAAAACCATTTAAATTATGTTCCCAATTTTGAACTACGCCTGCAGAATTATAATCAAAATTTGCAGCTGGTAATGGATAAATCGCAAATGCCAGCCAATACAAAACCAAAATAAGAATACAAGAAATAATTTGAAATCGTGGCGAGTTCCAAGCTAATAAATATAGAAATGTATAACCAAAACCAATTTGTGTTAAGGTATCGTCAAATGTCCAATTGGTTGATTCAGAATGCATTGATCTTAAAAATACACCTAATAAAATCAAAATAAGTGACCGTTTTATGGCTCTAAATATCCCATTTGATGCGCTAGTTTTTAATTTATAATTTGAAATTGAATAGGGTAGCACTACGCCCACTAAAAATGAAAACGAAGGTTGAATCATATCATGGAGGCTGCATCCTACCCACTCCACATGCGATTGATGCCATGCCAATATTGACCAAAAAGTGCTCCCGGAGTTGTTTTCAGCCACTTTAGCTAATTCTAATACTTCGGCCATCATTAAAAGCATTACAAAGCCCCTGTATACATCGGCAGACTCGATTCTTTGATTTTCGATAATTTTGGTTTCCATTAATTTTATTTTATTAATTCTTTGTGAATATTTAATACTTGTTCAATTAGGCTGTTATTTTCATCATTTTCAATTGTGAAGTCAGCAAATTTTTGCCGCTCTTCATCGCTTATTTGTTTATTTATGATGGCTAATATTTCTTGTTCTGTCCTATTATCTCTCGCTTTTATTCTTTCAATTCTTAATGCCAATGGTGAATGAACCAATATTACTTTTTTGAACTTATTGCCTTCGCCAGCGGCCTTCATTAAGGCCGCTTCATATAAATAATAAGGGGCTTTTTTTTGTTTTTCAACCCAATTTAAAGCAGTTTTTCTTACTTTTGGATGTATTAGACCATTCAATTTTTGAAGCAATTCAACATTATTAAATACTTTGCTGGCTACAAATTTCGTATTATATTTATCTTCTATATAAGATTCATTACCAAGTAGTTGTATTATTTCTGTCTTGAGTTTAGAATTGTTTTCTACAAGTTTTTTGGCAGTTTCATCGGCATTAAATACTGGTATTTCAAGGGTCTGAAATATTTTGCAAACAATTGATTTGCCAGAGCCAATACCTCCAGTAATGCCAATTAACTTT
>JANMZR010000035.1:0-36778 GCA_031383555.1 Cytophagaceae bacterium
TTTTTATCTTATGAAAAAAATCTCCTTCGGCCTTATATTTCTTTATTTTGGCATCATTATTTTCTTTCAATTAAATTCAGGTTGCATGAGTTTCAGATTGAGCCAAAAAGAAATAGACGAGCATTTTGCAAATCAAAAATATAAACCCTTACAACACAAAATAGAATTAAATGGCCGAACCATCAATTATGCTGAAATTGGCAACGATACCTTGCCAGTGGTCATTTTTGTACATGGCTCACCAGGCTCATGGAGCGCATGGGAAGGTTTTTTCAAAGATTCTATTTTATTGAAAAAAGTAAAAATGGTAGCAATTGATCGGCCAGGCTTTGGCTATTCAGGATTGGGAAAGGCTGAAAAAACTTTAACAGAGCAAGCTAAATATTTGAAGCCAATTGTGCAAAAATATAAAAAAGATAACCGTAAATTAATATTAGTTGGCCATTCATTGGGTGGCCCCTTGATCGCCCGTATGGCCATGGATTACCCAGAACTCATTAATAATCTAATATTTGTAGCTGCCTCTAATGCACCAGAGTTAGAGCCAGCCCGTTGGTATAGATTTATTGGTGACCTGTTCTTGTTTCGATATCTAATTCCAAGGTCGTTCAGAGCTTCCAACAGAGAAATATTATATCTGAAACCAGAGTTAGAAAAAATGCTTCCACTTTGGTCAACTATTCGGCAGAAAACTATTGTAATTCAAGGCGATAAAGATATTTTTGTGCCGTATCAAAATGCAGATTTTACCAGAAAAATGCTAAAAAATGCTGAGGTGGAGGTGATTATGAAAAAAGACATGAATCATTTTGTGCCATGGAGCAATCCTGAATTGATTAGGGAGGCGATTTTGGAACTGCTACCCTAACCCCCTCAGGGAGAATTTAATAATTGTAACACTCATATTTTATTTTATTATGAAAATATTTTCTAGAAATTTCCTAATTATTTACTTTATATGCCCCCTTTGGGGATTAGGGAGCCTTTTTTCTCAACCCATTTCCCTTCACCCCAAAAATCAACATTATTTTCTATATCAAGGCAAAATCACGCCATTAATCACTTCTGGCGAACATTATGGCTCAGTGATAAATATGGATTTTGACTATATTTCTTATCTCAATGAGCTGAAAGTCAATAACTTGAATTACACACGTATATTCACTGGTATGTATGTGGAAAGTCCAGGTGCATTTGGTATTGAAAAAAATACGATTGGTGTAAAGCCCAACCGCTTGCTTACACCTTGGGCCAGATCTACAGAGCCTGGCTATTTTTTAGGAGGGAATAAATTTGATTTGAATAAATGGGATCCAGAATATTTCAAACGGTTAAAGGATTTTGTAAAAGAAGCGAGCAAAAGAGGCATTGTGGTAGAAGTAACACTTTTTACCTCCATGTATGGCAATGATGGTTGGAAATCGAGCCCATTTAACCAAATCAATAATATAAACAAAACTGACTCGCTCGAGCGCAAAAATGTGCATACATTGTTGAATAAAAATATTGGTATGCATCAAATAAAAATGGTGCAAAAAATAGTACAAAGCCTCAATGAATTTGACAACATAATTTACGAAATACAAAACGAACCTTGGGCCGATAATGGTGAAAAAGTGGGTAATACAAGCCAGCCCGACCCAAGTAACGAGGCTTGGCATGCTACATTAGAAATACCCAATAAACGCTCACTCGACTGGCAAACGGTGATTTTAAACACGATTGCAATGACCGAACAGTTTTTACCAAAAAAACACTTGATAGCTCAAAACTTTGCCAATTTTGATCAAAATTTGAGCGAAGTTCAAATTCCAAAGAAAACGAGCATTTATAACTTTCATTATGCACATGCCAATGCAGCCATTCAAAATTTAAAACTCAATAAGGTTTTAGGTTTTGATGAATCGGGCTTTTTTGGGCAAACTGATTCAGTATATCGACGGCAAGCTTGGCGCTGGATGCTGGCAGGTGGTGGGCTTTTTAACAACCTCGATTATTCATTTTCTGTAGTAAAACCCGATGGAACGGAAGTACAAAAAGCACCCGGCGGCGGTAGTCCTGCCTATCGAAAGCAATTAAAATTTTTGAAAGAAATGATTTTGAAATTGGATTTAACTACTACCAAACCTGATTCAAATATCATTAAATCATTATCAAAAACCACTATAACACATTGTATTAGAGACGATTCCAATAGTTATTTGATTTATTTGGAAAGAGGGGGAAAGGCGAATTTGGAATTGAGCCTTCCCACAAATAAATACGATTGCATTTGGTATGACCCTAAAAATGGCTCATTGGTAAAATCTTTCCAACTTACCTTCGCAGCTAACAAAAAAATCCTTTTCGACTCGCCCGACTTCAAAGAAGATATAGTGCTTTTTGTTAAGAAAATCTGAATTATTAGATTGTAAATTATCAAATATTGCTGTGTGCACAAAGCTATATAATATAATTTTTCTCTTTTACAAAAAACATAATAGTTACTATATATCTATATATTTAAATAAAAATAAACATGCAAATACTTTTGACATAAAGCACTTTGATGTTTGAGCATATCATCAAAACTTTTAAACAGTTGTGTTAAAAGTATGAAAAAACGTCGAAATAAGATGGTGCATTTCAGAGTAAACATCTGAAAATTTAAAATATTTATCTGGATTCAATAAAACCTTTTTTTTGAAATAGATTTTTTTTTACTTTCCCCAAATAATCTAATTTTAAAGCCAAAATTATTTCTTTTCTCATGGAATTGTGAAACTTTTTTGGTAATTTTGCACCCGAAAAGAAGCTGACTTTTACTTTTCAATAATTCAATACTAAATTTTCCCAAATATAACATGGCATCAGTAAGACCAGATGAAGTTTCAGCAATATTGAGAGAACAACTCTCAAACGCAAAAACAACAGCCGAATTAGAAGAAGTAGGTACCGTACTACAAATTGGCGACGGTGTTGCCCGTATTTACGGACTATCAAAAGTACAAGCAGGAGAGCTACTTGTATTCGAAAACGGACTAAAAGCATTAGCTCTAAACCTTGAAGAAGACAATGTGGGTGCCGTATTATTGGGCCATAGTTCTGAAATTAAAGAAGGTGCAACAGTAAAGCGATCAAATGAAATTGCTGGAATAAAAGTTGGTGAAGGCATTTTGGGAAGAGTAGTAAATACGCTTGGCGAGCCAATTGATGGTAATGGCCCAATTTTGGGTGAAACTTTTGAAATGCCACTTGAGCGCAAGGCACCGGGAGTAATTTTCCGTCAGCCAGTTACAGAACCCTTGCAAACTGGTATAAAAGCAATTGATGCCATGATTCCGATTGGCCGTGGCCAACGTGAGTTAATAATTGGTGACCGCCAGACGGGCAAAACTACAGTGGCAATTGACACCATTATTAATCAGAAAGAATTTTACGAAGCTGGTGCGCCAGTTTATTGTATATATGTGGCTTGCGGTCAAAAGCAGTCAACAATCAAGCAAGTTGAGCAATCCTTGCGTAAAGCAGGTGCGATGGATTATACCACTATTGTTTGTGCGGGCGCCTCTGACCCTTCACCAATGCAATTTTTTGCTCCATTTACAGGTGCTGCAATTGGTGAATATTTTCGTGATACTGGTCGCCATGCCTTAATTATTTATGACGATTTATCGAAGCAAGCGGTTTCTTATCGTGAAGTTTCTTTGTTACTTCGTCGTCCACCAGGGCGTGAGGCGTATCCGGGTGATGTATTCTATTTGCATAGCCGTTTGTTAGAGCGAGCCGCTAAGATTACTTCCTCTGATGAAATTGCCTCACAAATGAACGATCTTCCAGCGTCTTTGAAAAGCAAAGTTAAAGGTGGAGGCTCTCTAACTGCGCTACCAATTATTGAAACCCAAGCAGGTGACGTCTCTGCATACATACCTACCAACGTAATTTCTATTACAGACGGACAGATATTTTTGGAAACCAACCTTTTCAATGCGGGTATTCGTCCTGCCATAAATGTGGGTATTTCAGTGTCACGTGTGGGAGGCAACGCCCAGATAAAGTCAATGAAAAAAGTAGCAGGTACATTGAAATTAGACCAAGCGCAATTCCGTGAATTGGAAGCTTTTGCGAAATTTGGTTCTGATTTAGATGCTTCAACTAAATTGACAATTGAGCGTGGCAAGCGTAACTTGGAAATGTTAAAGCAAGGTAATGGACAGCCACAACGTGTTGAAGACCAAGTAGCTATGATTTATTTAGCCACACAAGGGCTTATTGATGATGTGCCTGTAAACCGTGTTCGTGAATTTGAAAAAGAATTTGTAACACTTCTAAGCGCCTCACATAAAGATACTTTGGCCTCACTAAAAGCTGGCAAATTGGATGATGCCATTCCAGTTTTGAAAGAAGTAGCTAAAGATCTGACAGCAAGATACAAAGCATAGGAGATGTTAGATATTAGATGTTTGATGTTAGTTTTTAGGCATCTGAATATCATTATCTAATTTCTTTTTGAATGATTTTAAAGTTTTATTATTTGGTTTTAGTTTATTGAGAAATAGAAAATTGATTGAGAAAAATTTCAATACTAATATTATAACATCTAAAATCTAACATCCCCGCAGGGTTCTGCGAATAACATCTAGTAAAAAATGCCTTCATTAAAAGAAGTAAGAAATAGAATAGTATCAGTAAACTCTACCCAACAAATCACCAAAGCCATGAAAATGGTTTCGGCAGCAAAGTTGCGCAGAGCACAAGATGCAACTATACAGTTGAGGCCTTACGCCAATAAAATGAAAGATTTATTGGCGTCTATTTCTGCCAATGCAGAGGTGGCCCTTTCAAATCCTTTTAAAATAGCCAGGCCCGTTGAAAACCTTTTAGTTATTGTAGTAACTTCAGATAGAGGACTTTGTGGGGCCTTCAATGCCAATGTAGCCAAAGCTGCTTTGGCAGTAATTGATGAAAAATACCCAAAACAAAAAGCTTCTGGTAATATTACTATTATGCCAATTGGTAAAAAAGGTGCTGAATATTTCACAAAAAGAAATTACAAAATAGCTGGTGATCATATACTTACCTATTCCAACTTGAGTTTTGTAACTGTAAGAAAAGCAGCGGAGGAAGCTATGGCTGGTTTCACAGAAGGCAAATACGATGCAGTTGAAATTGTATATAATCAGTTTAAAAATGTAGCTACACAAGTACTTTCTACTGAGCAATTTTTGCCAATAGCGAATAAAAAACAAGAGAAAAAAGAAAGTTCAAACAACGACTTTATTTTTGAACCATCTGAAGAACAAATAATTAACGATTTGATACCAAAAAGTTTAAAACTACAATTGTATAAAGCAGTATTGGAATCAAATGCATCTGAGCATGGCGCTAGAATGACAGCCATGGATAAAGCCACAGATAATGCAGGTGAGCTTTTGAAAGAATTAAAATTGGTTTACAACAGGTCACGGCAAGCTTCAATTACCAAAGAAATTTTAGAAATTGTAGGCGGTGCTGAAGCATTAGCAGCTCAGTAAATTCAACAAAAAATAATTTTATTGAAAACTCGCTCAGCAATGGGCGGGTTTTTTTTTTAACTTTTAAATATTATTTTCAAAAAATGAAAATGCCATAAATTTTTATAACATTTCTTTACATTTGTAGTATTATATTTAAATAAGATAATGCAAAATTATTAAAAAAAACATTTATCAAGAAGTCAAATTAATTGTTAATGATTTACTTTAGCGAAATATAGATTAATTTTTACAGCTATTTTTTAAAAAAAGAAAACCCATTTGGAATTAGATATAGAATATTATTATTATTAATTATTCAAGCAAATTCAATTTCTTTTTCGCAAAGTATTTTACTTAATGAAATTAGTACTTTTACTGCAAGAATTGATGCAAAAGTTACAATTGACAAAGTTACAAACTCTATAAGTTTTCTTTCATTCCCAACAGGAAATAATATGGCAATTTAGTTGCATTTTAAAATTGTAAATTTCAAAATAATTAATTCGCAGGAAACCAAATGATTTCTTGAATAATATTACAAAAAAAGTTGATCATATAATTACCTACCTTTACAATACAAATCAAACTAAATAAAATTGGAAACTTTCAAGCAATTAGGCATTTCAGATGCCTTGAATAAGGCGTTAAACGACTTAAAAGTTATAAAACCAACTGAAATACAACAAAAAACCATTCCATTTTTATTGAAAAATAATGCCAATTTTATTGGACAAGCCCAAACAGGAACGGGAAAGACGATTGCATTTGGTATACCACTTTTACAAAAATTAAATAAAAATGAAAAAGGCTTACAAGCGCTCGTACTTGCCCCAACACGTGAGCTTTGCCAACAAATAGCGAAGCAATTATTTAAGCTTACAAAGTATACAGAAAAAGTGTTTACGGAAGCAGTTTATGGTGGCGAAAAAATAGAAATTCAAATAAATAACCTCCGCCGCCCAACTCAAATAGTAGTTGCAACCCCAGGCCGTCTGATTGATTTGATAGAAAGAAAAGCGATTGATATCAGTCAAGTAATGACCGTTGTATTGGATGAAGCCGACGAAATGCTAAGTATGGGATTTAAGGATGACCTTGACTATATTTTGGATAAAACAAACGTAAAAAGCCTTAAATGGTTGTTTTCGGCTACATTTCCTGATGAGCTTCGTGGGTTGATGTTTAAATATATTTCTCCTGAAACCGAAAAAGTAGTTGTAAGCAAGGCTGATGTGATTAATCAGCATATTGAACACCAATTTTTTATATGCACTATTGAGCAAAAATTTGATTATATGGTGCAATTTCTAACTTCGCAGGGTGCAGCCCGAGGAATTGTTTTTGTACGAACAAAAGCTGATGCTCAAGCCGTTGCCAGAAAACTTCAAGCTAAAAATATGGCTGCTGATGCCATTCATGGCGACCTCGACCAAAAAGACCGTGACAAAGTGATGAGAGCCTTTAAAAATGAGAAAGTTCAAATATTGGTAGCAACCGATATTTCAGCTAGAGGCATTGATATTGAGGGACTTGGCTATGTAATTCACTATCAGCTTCCCGACCAAATTGACTATTATACCCATAGAAGTGGGCGAACGGCCCGTGCAGGAAAAAGAGGAATTTCTATTAGTTTTGTAACGAAAGCAGAACTTAAAACTATTAGTCAAATAGAAAAAGAGTTGAATATAAAGTTTTTGAAAGTTTGATTTTTTAATTCAATTCAAAATGCAACTAAATGTCAATTTAACTTAAAAGAAAATGAGTAATTTAAAAATTGCTGCCATACAAACTGAATTATATTGGGAAAATATAACCGCAAATTTGGCTAGTTTAGAGGAAAAAATAGCAAATATTGAAACCCAACAAGACCTAATTTTATTGCCAGAAATGTTTAATACGGGCTTTTCAATGAATTCTAAAAACCTCGCAGAACCAATGAACTCCACTACTTTCAAATGGCTAAAACAAATGGCTAGTAAACATAATACAGTAGTGGCTGGAAGTTATATAGTTTCTGAAAATGGTGAACAGTTCAACCGCCTTATTTGGATGCAACCTGATGGTCAATTTGATTGTTACGACAAGCGTCATTTATTTAGAATGGGTGGAGAAAATGAATTTTATACTGGCGGAAAAAAGCGTATAATTAAACAAATAAAGGGCTGGAAAATATGCCCATTAATTTGCTATGATTTGAGGTTTCCTGTTTGGAGCAGAAATAGGAATAATGAATATGACTTACTTATTTACGTTGCCAATTGGCCAAAACCTAGAGCTCATGTATGGTCTAACTTACTTATAGCTAGAGCTTTAGAAAACCAAAGCTATGTTGTAGGCCTCAATAGAGTTGGGGTTGATGGCATGGGCCTCTCCTACTCTGGTGACTCTGCAATTATTGATTTTAAAGGCCAAGCTTTAACAACAAAATCAGAAACTGAGGCTATTTTATATGCTGAACTTAATAAGACAGAACTTGAAGATTTTAGAACGAGATTTCCAGCTTATTTGGATGCTGATGAGTTTGAGATAATATTAAATTGATCTACCAAATTTACATCACTTTTGAAACCCTAAAATACTTTTTGTCATGCTTGGGAGCATTGGATAAGCCTTCTTCTCTCGATATACTAATTTTGGCTTCATCATCACGAAAGGCATTGATTTCTTGCGTCATATGAGTAAGTGGAGCCACATTTTCAGTGTCAATTTCATTTAACTGTTCCATCCAATTAAGTACCCCTTCCAATTTTTTTAACATTTCAGGTTCTTCTTCTTTTTTTATTTCTAGTCGAGCCAAATGAGCAATTTTATGTAAAGTTTCGTGATCTATCTTCATTTATTTAATGTATTTCCAACCTATTATATTTTTGACATTATATTTTTTTCAATACTAATTCCATGGTATTTATTCAATTCGTTTTGTATAATATCCCATGTTTTCTCTTTCAATTCGTCCAAATTTGAAGTTTTTAGACCGATGGTTGAAATAGGCTCGTGCACAATAGCTCGAATGGGTAACCAACTCAAAATCAATTGCTCATCCCATAATATTTGATGGTTATTGAGCAAAGTTATGGGTACAATTGGCACTTGGTTTTGTATAGCCATTAAAAAAGCACCATCTTTAAAAGGCTTTGCCATATGGGGTGGGTTTCGAGTCACTATTCCTCCCTCAACAAACATCATCATACTTCTACCTTTTTGTAAAGCCCTAGTAGCTCTTGTCATAGATTTTGAACGACTTTCCTTTTCGCTGCGATCTACTTGGATATGCAGTTTCGTGAAAACATAGCCCAAAAGTGGGATTTTTTTAACAGAAGCTTTGCCAACAAAAGCATAATAATTATCAATTATAAGCCCCATACTTGCAATGTCCCAATAAGAAAAATGATTGGATGCAAATACATAATTGCCGTTTTTCTCAGGTATAAAATCATACCTAACTTTTAGCGGCATGGCTATTAAAAACAACAACCACTTTCCCCAAATTCGCAATAATTGATGTGAATACCTTTTCCATTCTGGTTTTTGCAAGAAAATAAAATGAAATGGAAAGTGCACCAAAAATATTAATATAAACCAAAAAAAGGCCCAAATTGTATATAATATTCCTAAAAATTTAAGGAAAAAAGGCCGTGAATTATAATTTGAATAACTCATACATTCATTTCCCTCAATAACTTATTTGAAAACATAAATTCCTTTAATTCAGGTACTTTCACTCTTCTAATTGTATCCATATTACCCTCCCAAAGCTTATTTCCTTGGTATAAAAACATTATGGACTCGCCAATTTCCAAAACTGAATTCATATCGTGAGTAATTACGACAGTGGTTATCTGAAACTCATCGGTAATTTCTTTTATCAAGTTATCGATTTTTATTGAGGTAAGCGGGTCAAGCCCGGAGTTGGGTTCATCACAAAATAAATATTTGGGGTTCATTACAATGGCACGGGCAATTCCTACTCGCTTTTTCATACCTCCACTTATTTCTGATGGCATTAGATTTGCCGCCTGTTCAAGCCCAACCCTTTGTAGGCAAAAATGAACACGATCTTGCTTTTCCTCAACAGTCATTTCTGTTAACATTTCAAGTGGAAAACGCACATTATCGGCTACAGTTTTAGAATCAAACAACGCCCCACCTTGAAATAAAACTCCCATTTCACGCCTAATAGCCTTCTGGGTATCAATATCAGTATTTAAAAAATCACGACTATCATAAAGTACTTTGCCGCTTTCAGGCTTTATTAGGCCCAACATACATTTCAGCAAAACTGACTTGCCAGTGCCTGATCCACCAATTATCAAGCTTGTGTTACCTGGCTTAAATTCGCCACTGATGTCAATCAGAACGTCTTTCCCATTAAACGATTTGCTAATATTTTGGATTTGAATCATAGGTTAAGTCAATATATTTATTTGTAAAGTTTAAGTAGTCATAAGTCATCAATCAAATAGTCGTAAGATAAAAATTCAATACTTGACTTACGAATTTAAAACAATTATAAAAGCAATTGCGCCAACAGATAGTCAGCTATTAATACTGAAATACAGCTACTTGTTACAGCATTTGTGCTAGAAATACCCACTTCTAAGGCACCACCTTGTGTATAATATCCTTTAAAGGCCGAAATTGTAGATATTAAAAAAGCAAACACAACTGATTTTATCAACGCAAAAGGAATATTAAAAGGATTAAAATCGGATCTAATTCCATAAATATATTCTTGCGGGGTAATATTTCCAGTCAATGTTCCTGCCAAATAGCCTCCATAAATTGATAGAAAGCCTGCTAGAATTACGAGCATAGGAAACATAATTATAGAAGCAATAATTTTTGGTAAAACTAAATAAGAAATTGAATTAATACCCATCACTTCTAAAGCATCAATTTGCTCACTAATTCGCATAGTTCCTAAGCCGCCAGCAATATTAGAACCCACCTTACCTGATAAAACCACACAAGTAATAGTCGGTGCCAATTCGAGTAGTGTCATATCTCTAACTATCAGACCTATAGTGTATTTAGGCACCAATGGACTTACCAAATTATAGGCAGTTTGAATACAGGTTACTGCTCCAATAAATGAAGAAACTATACTTACAATTATAATTGAGTTTACTCCAATTTCCTTGGCCTCATCAAATATTAAATTGATATATGTTTTAAATTTCTCCCTATTTCTTAAAAGATTTCCTAAAAAAATAAAATACCTCCCTAAATTTGACATAGATTTAATCTTCTTTTCCCTTTTTTAATAAATTCTTAGTACAATATATTATTAAATAATTCAAATTACACAATAGAAATAACAATTCAACAAAGATAATGAACAAATTGATAGTTGTAAGCGGTGGCACCGAAGGTATTGGATTAGCAATTGTAGAAAAATTTATGCAGAATGGCTTCGATGCAGCCATCACTGCCAGAAATTTAATTAAGTTAGAAAACACAAAATTGTCATTAGAAGCAACTTTTTTAGGCCAAAAAGTGTATATTTTTCAAGCCGACCTTTCAATAAAAGAGGATTGTGAAGCTTTTATTAATAATGTTTCAAGTTTCAAAAAAGAAATAACAGTATTGGTAAACAATGCCGGCATTTATATTCCGGGTCAGGTACATACCGAAGCGGAAGGTCAATTAGAAACAATGCTCAACACTAATTTGTACAGTGCCTATCACTTGACCAGAGGGTTTATAGGCCAAATGATTAGCAATAAAAAAGGTCATATTTTCAATATATGTAGTATCGCAAGTATTATTCCTTATCCAAATGGCGGCTCATACAGTATTTCAAAATACGCAATGTATGGCATGACAAAAGTGTTGCGAGAAGAGTTAAAACCTTTAGGAATTAAAGTAACAGCCGTTTTGCCTGGCGCAACGTTAACCTCCAGTTGGGGTGATTTTGCAAATTCTTTACCACCAGATAGACTTATGGATCCTGCAGATGTAGCCGAAATGGTGTATTCAACTTATTCATTATCAGCTAGATCGGTTGTTGAAGATATAGTGATTAGGCCGCAGTTGGGGGATCTTTGAAAAAAGTGATGAGTTATAAGTGATGAGTTGTGAAAAATAAGATTTTTGCATTTAGGCTAGTCGACATTTGTAATGTCATCTTCAGATAAAAACGGATTTACAATCCTCAAATTCCAAACTTTTCTCGAAGCCTTTTTGATAGGATTCGGTCTCTTTCAACAACAACAATTATTAATAGAAATAGAATAAAAATAACTGAATGGAAACCAAATGCTAACCAAATATTGTTGATTTTTATAAAAGAATTCAGCCAAATCAATAAAGTAGAACCAGACAAATATCCCAAAATTGATTTCAAATTATATGGCACTGGAAAATGTTTATCGCCCAACCAATAACAAAGTGCAGTCATCACAAAACAAGATATCATGAATGCCCAAGCACAACCCATATAGCCTATTTTGGGAATTAATATATAGTTTAAAATAATATTGATTCCTGCTCCAGAAAGTGTGATAAAAGTACCATATTTTGTTTTATCAGTTAGTTTAAACCAAACTGCTAAGTTATAATAAATACCTAAAAATAAGTTTCCTAGCAATAATAAAGGCACAATACCAAGTCCTGTTCTATAAATCTCTCTTTTAATAAACAATTGACCTAATACATCCAAATTAAAGCAGATTGCCACCCATAAAATACAACAAAATATGGTAAACCATTTTGTCACTTCTGCAAAAACAGTTGGCGCATTTTTATCTTCAGCTTTTGAAAAAAAGAAAGGATCAGCAGCAAAACGGAATGATTGCGTAGCTAAAGCAATTAATATAGATAGTTTATAGCAACTGCCATAAATACCAATTATGGCATCGTTATTCTCAATATTTAACCCATCATAAAAGCCCAAAGGAAGGTAACTATAAAGCATTTGACGATCAATCTGTTGGTTTACCATACCTGCCAAGCCCAATATAAGCAATGGATAACTATAGTTCCACATTTTCAAAAAATCAACCTTATTGTATTCAAATTTGAATTTCGTTACCAGTTCATCCCATAGTGTTGGAATATATATTAGGTTACCAATCAAATTGGCCAAAACTATATAACCTACACCTAAAGTTGGATGATAAATAATTAAAATTAAAGGTTTTAAATTAGGTAGCATTTCACCCAAATATATTTTTCTACAAAACCATAGAAAGAAAACATTCAGAAAAACATTAATAAAAACACTTCCCAATCTAATAGCAACATATTTTTTAGCCTTATTTTCAAGGCGCAATCTTGCGAAAGGAATAGCTACAATGGCGTCTAAAGCTAATATTATTGCAAACCAGTAAACAAGTTGAATTTGCTCAACGCTCCCGTCAACCCATTTTAATATTGTACTAGAAAAAACAACAATTAATAGCGACAAACCTAAGCTTGAAATCAATAGAGCAGTTTGTGATTGGTTATAAGTTTTGATCAGATTTTCATTGGAGTTGGATGCAAACCTAAAAAAGGTAGTTTCCATACCATATGTATAGATTACATTTAAAAAAGTGGCATAAGAAAAGAGCATAATCGTGATAGACTGCTCTTCAGGCGCAAATACACTCGTATGCAAGGCAACTAATAAAAAATTAATCGAGCGACCCAAAATGGAATTCAAACCATAAATGGCAGAGTCACTGGCTAATTTTTTAAGAAAACTCATATTATTTTTTAAGTTTTGGGGACAAATTTGTTAAATTTCAGAAGGATAACTCAATCCCAAAACTAAAAAATAATTGAAAGCCGACCAAGCTTTTTAAAATTATGAAATTGTACAATAAAATTATAATTATATTGGATAGGTCAATAATAAATCCAAATTTAAAGGGAATTTTGGTATAAAATTATTTTTATCGCAAAGATGGCAGTATTTTTATCTTCAGTTTCCAAAACCAAATAAAATGTTCAGAAAAATCATATTAGTACTTTTTATATTTATTTTTGTTCAGAAGGCTCATTCTCAAACAGTTACTTTTTATCCTTGGCAGTCATTACTGGAGGTAAGCAGCAATCCCCAAAAAAGTTTATGGCTACAATTACGAATTCAGGGCAATTCAGTTTTTTCGTCTATGAACACTGAAATCGCCCCAATGATTACTTTCAAAAAGAACCCTAAGTCGGTATTTTATTTTGGGCCGGGGGTTCAATTTAACATTCTAAACGAGCTTAACGATAAGAAAATATTGAATGGCTATTTCCTAAATATTGGCACAAGAATTTATCCTTTTGAAAAAACAAAAAATGTTGGAATTGCCTTTGAATTATCTCCGTACGCTAATCAAGATTTCGATATTGGCACTTGGCGTTATTTATTCGGAGTTAGTTATTCCTTTGGAAAAAAGACTAATTAGCCACTAATTTAATACTTTTTCTATTTTCTATTTTTCCCAATATTAGCTTTGTAATTTCGAATAACTCAACAAACAAATATAAAATTGTAAATAAATAAAGGCAAGCTATGAATGTTGTCTTGAAAAAAAATAGATCATAAATGCCCAAATTGAAATAACGATGAATATATTCCAAACTTAAAAAATGCGCTAAACTTCCAGTAATGTATGGTATAAATTTTTTGTACAAAATAGCATAACTCACCAAAAATATAAAAGCTGGATGTGAATACCTTTCATGCATTTGGGTATTAAAGAAGAAGAATATCAATGGTATAAGTGAAGCTGATATCAAGGCTTTTTCTAAAGAAAATTGCAATTTTATTTTATTGAAAATCAATAAAAAGTAGGTTTTTGCAAAATGAAATAAAGCAAAAAAACTAGATACGCAGAACAAAATAAATCCCCATCTGTTCATAGTTATTCCCCAAATTTTCTCAGCATCTGGCGTTATTGAAGCCGTATAAACATTGAAATTTTTTACTAAAAACCAAAAATTAAACGCTCCATAGGATACAAAAGGGTATTTGCCAAAAGAATTTTTAACAACAAATTTGAGCAAAGCAAGGTCATGAACTTTATAAAAAGGGTAAATGATAATTAACTCAATGAAAATTAAGATTATTGACGTTCCAATAATTTTTTTAAGGTTGAAGTTTTCAATAACAAACTTCAAATTTAGCATTCCAATAATTGGAAGAAAAATAGCCGCTTGCAGTTTTAAATTTAGGGCTAATAAAAATAAAATACATGACCACGAAAAATAGCCAAAATAGCCCAATAAAAATGAACCAAATACAAAGCAAACCACCATTCCGTCAATTTGCCCCCAAAATAAAGTATTGTACAAAACCATGATATTCAGCACATAAAAAAGTGCCCAACCAAAAGATTTTAAAGGATTTTTGAAATATTTATTGATTAACAAATACAAAAAATAGCCAGTGGCCATATCAAAAATTAAGGTGAAAGCCGAAAGATATTTTAAGTTTTTCATTATCAAAAAATCAGAACCTAAAAGCTTAGCATAAGTCGCTAAAGCATAGGTATATAGCGGCAAATAGTCAATTCCATATCGGTAAATTTTGCCGTGACCTTCTTTTAAAGCATATTGAGCCCATTTACCAAAAACAATAGCATCAGTATGAAAGCCTTCAGTTGGCATAATTAAAAACAACAGAAAATAGGCTAAAGCAAATAATCCTATAACTTTAAAATTAAAATAAACAAAATACTTTTGCATTGAACCTAAAATTGAACTTTTCGAATATTTTGACCAAAAAAATAAAGGCAAAATTAATAATATATTGGCCAAATACCATTTAATAATACTATGATGCAACTATTTTATGAAAAAATAATTTTGTAATCATAAATAGTTAAGAAAACAATTGCTAAAACTTTTGTACACTTAAATATTTTCCGTAAATTTGCACCTCGATTTCGAATAACAACAACAAAATATAAAATAATGAGCGAGTTAATTAAATTGGTTGAGGCTGAGAGCGCTGGTCGCCGTGCCGATCACCCAGAGTTCAAATCGGGTGATACTATCAATGTATATGTAAAAATTCGTGAAGGAAATAAAGAGCGTATTCAGGTATTCCAAGGAACTGTAATTCAACGCCGTAACCCATCTAGCAATGGCGAAACCTTCACAGTTCGTAAGGTTTCAAATGGCATTGGTGTTGAGCGTATTTTCCCTATACTTTCTCCAAATATTGATAAAATTGAAGTACTACGGAAAGGTAAAGTACGTCGTGCACGTTTGTTTTACTTACGTGGTAAGCAAGGTAAAGCAGCTCGTATTAAGGAGTTGAAGAAATAATTTTACCTTAAAAATTAAATTATTTATAGCCAACTCCAAATGGGGTTGGCTTTTTTTATTCAATTGCTGTTTTTATTCTTATTTTAATTGCTGTTTCAAATATATAAATTTTACTAAAATCCAGATTTAGACAAATTATAAAATGAAATTTTCAAAATACCAAGGTACTGGCAACGATTTCATTATGGTCGACGACCGTGCTTTTGAGTTCTTTCAGGCTTATAATGAAAATAGCAATTTGGAAACACAAAATAGTATTTCCAAATATATTGAATCGCTATGCCACCGTCGATTTGGGATTGGAGCCGACGGCCTTATTTTATTGCAAAATGCAGAAGGTTATGATTTCACAATGGTATATTACAATGCCGATGGCACAGAAGGCAGCATGTGTGGCAACGGTGGCAGGTGTATTGTTCGTTTTGCACATGACTTAGGTATAATCGGTGAGTCGGCCAAGTTTATAGCTGTTGATGGCGAACATTTAGCCTCAGTTTGCGATGAAGATATTTTTCTAAAAATGGGTGATGTAGCTGAAGTTGAGCAATATACTGATTATGATTTCGCCAACACTGGTTCACCACATTACATAAAATACACCTATTCTTTGGATGAAGATGATGTATATGAATTAGGAAATAAAATACGCTATTCGCCAGAATGGGATGCAAAGGGTGGCACAAATGTGAACTTTGTACAGTTGAATGACGCCCAAACTATTGCTGTGCGCACCTACGAGCGTGGCGTGGAAGATGAAACCTATTCATGTGGTACCGGGGTAACAGCTTGCGCTCTTTCGGCTAATTTAAAACATGGTATGGAGTCGCCAATAAACATTAAAACTTTAGGAGGCCAACTCCAAGTTTCTTTTCAAAAGGACATATATAACTCATTTACAGATATTTACCTTATTGGGCCGGCAGTAAAAGTATTTAATGGGGAATTTTAATTTTAACTGATTAAGATGGAGTTTATATCAGAAAATTATGTGGGATTTAGCATTTCAACTAATAAATCAAAATTAGATATTCCGTTCATCCACAAATATTTAAGTGAGAAATCCTATTGGGCCAAAAATATACCATTAGAGCTTATCTATCAATCCATTGAAAATTCCTTAAACTTTGGTATTTATTATGAAAATATTCAGATTGACTTTGCAAGAATAATTTCGGATTACACCACTTTTGCCTATTTATGTGATGTATTTATTTTGTCTGATTACCAAGGTAAAGGCCTCTCTCAATGGCTATTAGACACAATTAACAAGCACCCAAATTTACAAAACCTGAGACGATGGATGCTTATGACATTGGATGCACAAGAAGTTTACAAAAAAAATGGTTGGCAAATTGCACAATATCCAGAAAGAGTAATGGAAAAGTATCACCCTAATATTTATCAAAATCCTTCTATATAAAAAATCCCAAAAATTGTTAAAAAGCTTGTCCGCTGGACTCAGTGAGGTTGGCTTTTTAACTAAATTTTCACAGAATCTGCGATAAGTTTGGTGTGTTATCTAAATCAAATTCAATCGGCGGCCGTTGTTGCGTTGTTCGCATAAACTTATCGCAGATTCTGTGAAAAAATAAAAAACTGACAATTTGACATTCAATTTATCATTGGTTTAAGTTTTGCAATAGGGTAAAGCAATGTTGAAAACTTTAAAAAAATTTAATAAAAACATATATTAAATCAAAAAATGACCGATACAATTGAAGAAAAAGGATCCATTAGCATCCATACAGAGAATATTTTTCCTATAATAAAGAAATTTTTATACTCTGATCACGAAATATTTTTGCGTGAATTAGTGTCCAATGCGGTAGACGCTACCCAAAAAGTAAAAAGATTGGCCTCAATTGGCGAATATGATGGCGAATTGGGTGAGTTAAAAATTGTGGTCTCATTTGATAAAGAGGCTAAAACCATCACTATTTCTGATAATGGTTTGGGAATGACGGCAGAGGAAATCAAGAAATATATCAACCAAATTGCTTTTTCAGGTGCTGAAGAATTCGTTGAAAAATACAAAGATAAAGGCGATGAGAAAAACATAATCGGCCACTTCGGCTTAGGGTTTTACTCAGCATTTATGGTGGCCAAAGAGGTAGAGATAATCACCAAATCATACCAAAAAGACTCACAGGCAGCACGTTGGGTATGTGATGGTTCTACAGAGTTTTCAATTACAACGGCTGAAAAAGAAAGCCGTGGTTCTGATGTAATATTGCACGTAGCTGAAGATTCAGAGGAGTTTTTAGACGAATTCCGTTTGAAAGGAATTCTTGAAAAATATGGTAAATTCCTGCCAGTTGACATTGAGTTTGATGGTAAAATAATCAATAATCCAAACCCGATTTGGAACAAAACGCCCTCTGAATTAACTGATGAGGATTATACCAAATTTTACGAAGAACTATACCCCTATTCAGAAAAACCGTTGTTTTGGATACATTTGAATGTGGATCATCCTTTTAACTTGACAGGAATTTTATATTTCCCAAAAGTAAAAAACGACTTTCAAGTTCAAAAGGAAAAGATAAAATTGTATAGCCGTCAGGTGTTTATTACCGACGAAGTAAAAGATGTAGTTCCTGAGTTTTTAATGCTTTTGCATGGTGTAATTGATTCGCCTGATATTCCATTAAACGTTTCGAGAAGCTTTTTACAAGCAGACTCGAACGTTAAAAAAATCAATAGTTATATTACCAAAAAAGTAGCTGACAAGCTGGCTGAATTGTTCAAAGCTGATAGAACGGCTTTTGAAGAAAAATTTGAAGATATTGGCCTTTTCGTGAAATATGGCATGCTTTCTGACGATAAATTTTATGAGAAAGCAAAAGATTTTTGTTTGCTAAAATCAGTCGATAACAAATATTATACACTCAACGAGTATACCGAATACGTACAAGCCAATCAGAAAGACAAAGACGACAATACGATTTTCTTATATACCTCTGATGCTGAAAAACAGAATTCGTATATACAATCAGCACAAAAGCGTAGTTATGATGTACTGCAATTAGATACGATGATTGACAGCCATTTCATAAATATGTTGGAAAGCAAAGTTGAAAAAACGCAACTAAAACGGGTGGATGCCGACTCCATAGAAAAGTTAATTGATAAAGGTATTTCAGCAGAAAGCACTTTAAATGAAGCTGAAAACAAAAAATTGAAAGAGCTTTTTGATGGTATTTTGAATGATAAAATGAAGCAAGTTTCCATTGAAGCCATGCCTGTTGATGAGTTACCGGCCACTATCACTTTCAACGAATTTATGCGAAGAATGAATGATATGAGTAAAACTGGCGGCGGCGGTATGAATATGTTTGGCAATATGCCTTTGGGTTATAATGTAACCTTAAATGCAAACAGCCCAGCTATTGCTAAATTGTTGAAAACCAAAAAGGCTGAAGATCAAACGAAACTTGCCAAACAAATTTTAGACCTTGCTTTAATCAGCCAAAACATGCTCACAGGAGCCCATTTAACTGATTTTGTAAAGAGAACGGCTGAAGGATTGTAAGAAAATTTTTTAAAAATATAATAAAAAGGAGTTCGCAAGATTGCGAGCTCCTTTTTTAGTAACTATTGAATTTAAAATTTCTAAAACTACTAGAATAGTTATTTTACTTTCATTTACTTGAAAAACATTCATTCAAATCAAAAAGAAATAAAAATAAAAAACTACTTTGGACTATCCTTAAATCTTTCTTTTGTTGAAACACCATTTCTATGTAACGCTCTAACTTCCCAGGGTGCTAAAGGTTCATTTTCTTGCCATAAGCCAACTTTATTTTTTCGGGCATTAATTTCTAATTTTGCTAAAATTGGGTCTCTTGAAAACTTCTTGTAGTGCCATGCATAACCAGCCTTTATCATTTCTAATGAAACATCTGTGCCATCAGCCAAATAAGTTCTACCCACTATTCTCCCGTGGCTATCTTTTTTTAATTTTACCATTTTCACAAACTTTCCAAAAATCATATTTGATAAATATTTTTTTGCAACTTTATTGAACGGCATTCCTCTTTCTGGTGCATCAATTGCATCCATTCGTATTCTAACCGATTGATTATCAACTAAAATATCATAGGTATCTCCATCAACAATTCCAATAACTTTAAATGTTTGCCCATTTATTGAGAAAACCTTAAATGCAAAAAATAAAAGTAATAAAATTATTTTTGAGGCTTTCATTATTATTTACAAACTGAGCAGGTGCCACCATCTTTAGAGCAATGTTTACAATATTTACAATTTTTGCAAGCATTACATTTACCTGAGGAGGAACAGGTTGCACAAAAATGAGCTTTTATTTGGGTTTTATTCACTAAAATAACTAAAAATATAAACCAAAATAATATTTTTAATTTGTGTTTCATTATTGTAAAAATTAGAAAACTAGACCAAGCCTAAATTTAATACTTTCATTATTTAGTTTCACTTTGTTTTCGAAAACGGTTTTTTGATAACCTATTCCGAAAAGACCATTTTTAAACCTAAAGGTTATTTGGGGTTCCACTTTTAATTGAATCCTTTGTGCATTTGAAATATTTGTAAAATAATTATTTGTGAGTAATACATTGCTAAAATTAAAAGGGTAGGAAGCTGAGATTGCTATTGTGCCGACGGCTAATGGATTGTTATTGCAAATTCTCCTATTTAAAATATAATTACCCAGAAGACCAGAAGAAAATTCATGGTAATATTTAACATCAGGTGTATTTATACTCAATTCTTCGAAATGGCCAATGCTAAAATGTTTCAATGGTTTTAAATTGTAATTTCTAAAACCAAAAAGAAATGAAGTTTCTTTTCCTATTAAATTATTTGAAATGTTGTTCAGTCCAGCTCCAATATAAAACGATTTACTATAAATTTTTAACGAATCACATGGTTCTTGTTTACAAATTTTATTCTCAGGATCTATCAAACACTTGCAATCCTTATTTAAAGTTGTTGCAACTGCTGAGTCTGTTTTTGAACAGGCTAGAGTGAATGCCATATTTGAGAATCTTTGACAATCTCTATAAAGATTCATCCTTCTTGCTCTACTTGCGCTATCAATCAATTCTCTAAAAGCGCAACATTTTATTTGGGCCAAATTCAATGATTTTTTACAATATTCTGTAGAATCAATTGTCAAGCTTTTCTCATACGCTAAAAGACACCGATTTTGAAAAAATAATTCCTTGATTTCGCTAAGTAGCTTATCTTGTTTACTACTTTTTTCAATTAAAATTTGCAATGAATCAATTTTGGCTTTATTTATCGGCAATTTGCATGTATCGGGAAAATTTAAAGAATAATTTTTAGTTAGCTCCAAATAATTTTTAGCTTCTACTAGTTGACAATTTTTATAGCTGTCTTCTGTTCTTTTAAAAATTGAAATTAATTCTGATATTTTCTTTGGACAAATGTCTTCTTTAATAATGATTTCACATAATTCCTTTTTCTTATTTTTAATTTCAATTTTATTAAATTCTAAAATATTTAAAATTTCTAAAGCATTAAGATATGGGGTTATAAACAGACAAGTTTTCCCTTTATTTATTTGCTCAATTAAATACTCATCATAATATTTTTTATAATTTAGGCAAGGCAAAAATCGACTATCAATTTTATTAATATCAGCTAATTTTCTGATTATATTTTTATAAGCTTCATTCAGGCCACTTTGCTGGCTTTCGTTTTCCTTAATTTTATTTATATCGGACTGATAGGCTAAAAGAATATCAAATTCTATTAGCAATTGTTTTTTCAGTTTTCCGCTAATAGGCTTGCCTTTATCTATAGTTGCTTTTCTTAAATTTTGAGCTGATGCCCAAAATCTACAATCAGTGTATTTTGAAATTGCAATTGATAAATAATTCGGAATAATTATTGGTTTTCTAGTAGGCCCTGCCTCAACTTCAATGGTTTTTTTCCCAACTAATTTTATTATAGTTGGGTCTCTCGGATTTATAGCAACTATAGCCCATATTATTCTTTTAATTTCTTCTTCTGGTTTATTCCTAGCTTTTGCATTAAGTAAATCTAAGTGTAAATCCCAAAGTTTAGCTGATTTTAATAATTGGTCCTCAAAATATTTTCTTTCCTCCTTGCTTGAGCCAAAATAACTTGCTGCAGTTTTATAATAAGCACTTGCTAAATCGAATTTTCCATTTTTGTAGGCGAAATCTGCCTCTTTTTTTGCTTCTAAATAGGGTTTTGAAGTAGGATTATTTCTTTTTGTTTTAATGATATAATGCTGGCCATGTGCATGATATGAAATAAATTGAATTATAATAAATAATATTCCAAGTTTCATATTTTAGTTGGCTCAACTTTAATTAAATATTTTTAATTTTTTTGTGAATTAAAAATCTTATAAAATGCACTGTTTGGACAATTTTTTTCTAATTGTTTAATTTTATTGTTATGGTTCGTCACTCTAACTGAATTAAACTGATCTAATATAATTGAAACAGTTTGTTGAGCCATAGATGAACTTATTATTGAACAACTTGTATTAGAATTTATATTACTTACTGCTTTTTCTGACATTAATTTTAATTTCTGGCTAAAAGCACCTATTTGAGGATTGATAGTATTATTTGAATTATTAAGCTCATTAGCAACATCAATTGCAATGTCAAATTTACCTTCTGATAAATTCAATTCTAAGCCTTGCAATAAACTATCAAGTTTTTCATCTGACACAACTAATTTTTTTAGGTGATAATTTATACTAATATTACCAGTCTTGTTTTTACTTTTTTGCAAAATAGCTTTGAACAAATTTTCTGTTGAAATAAAGGAGGTAATATTACCATCAAGATTTAAAGAATCCTCAAAAAAATTAAATTGTTTTTCGTTATTAAAACTAGTTTCATTTCCTTCAGGCAAATTAACAATTGTTGGTAATTTCAGTGTTTTTAAATAATCTTGATAATCTTTTTCGTATTCTTTGTAGGTATATGTACCAAGGCTTTTTTTAATATTATTAAGACTTGAAATAGGTACAATAATGTTAGTATTTAAAGTATCTTTATCTATTCTATTTATTTTGATAATTGGAATATAGGTAATTGAATCTGAGGCTATTGGAGCTAAGCTTTCTTTCAAAAACTCCTTAAATTTTGTGTTGTTTTTGTCTAAAGGTTCAGCCAAATTTATTTCTATTTTTAATTCAGCAGTTTTAGGACAACCGAAAAGAATAAATGCTAAAAATATTAATAGAATATTTCTCATTACTATCTGTGAATAAATGTATTTTAAAAAAAATTAATTAATTTTTACGGTTGAAAGGTCATTTGCCATTTCTAATTGCAGTTTTCTTGCTGCTACAGCTATAGCAACTTTATTTTCATCCGTTTGGCCTACAATAAGTAACTTAATTTCGGAATCAAGTAAAACACCATTAGTATAAAGAGTATAATGGTTTTGTTGTTTATTTTCGGCTGCCTCAATTTTAATAGGACTACCACCAAGTGTAATTGGAATGTTGGTTAATGATTTAGTGGTAGAAAAATTTCCGTACCTATTTTGAGAAATATTTGTTTTGTCCAAAGAATAATTTTTAAAGTCCTTATTTACCATACTATTAGTTTTATTATGAGCAAAATAGTAACCAGTATGATTTAGGTGGGCATATGCTACTAAACAGTAAAATGAAAGTATAAAAAATAGGGCAATTGGTTCCAAAGTTCCAAGTAACAAAATAGCAATAAATTTCAATGAAACTATTGCAATAATTGCAATTTTAAACCAAATATCATTTTTTGATACATCTTTTCTCCTTAATTCTAATGCAGCTCTATCGTGATGAGTCAAATTATTTCCAACTAATTTAGAATCAATAAAAATTTTATATGGCTTTGAATCATGTAATTTAATAGCAAAAAATAAGTCTAAAACTATAAAACCTATTACAGCCAATAAAGCAATAATTAAAATACCCGTTCCTTTTGAACCACCAAAGTATATTGTGATTAATCCACCAGTAATTTCAAGTAGCATTGCTATCCAAAACCACAAAGTGTCTTTGTCAGATGAATCATCCCCAAAAAAACCAGGCATTGGAAAACTACCAGCAGAAAACTTAGCCTTTCGGGTCGAAAGCCATTTTGTTAAAGTATTAGCAGTAGGCTCAAAATGGAATTTTTCTGGGATTTGTATCATTGATATATTTTGGTTTTAAGATTTTTTGAATAGAACGAGGTAAAGTCATAAAGGCTAAACATATTTTATTGGCTCATATTCTTAATATTTAGTGCTTTAAGCTTTAAGAATAGCAATTTACAAATCCATTTTTTTAATTATTTTATTTATAACTTTACATTTTGTAAACCTTTAACTATACATTTTGTTGACATATGAAAATTGGTGATAAAATACGCACAATAAGGTCTTTAAAAGGACTTTCACAAGATAATTTAGCAGAAATGATTGGCATTTCTAGATTGGCATATGGCGATATAGAACGGAATAAAACGAATGTTTCTGAAGAAAGGCTTTTACAAATTTCAAATGCTTTGGGTGTAAGTGTTGATGATATTGAAAATGTTGGCGAGTCAGTAGCTAATTTTTTTGACCAATGTAATTTTGGTGCTGGAATTAATAATGGTGGTAAAACAGTAAATCATTTTGGCCCTCAAGAGATTCAACATAAATTAGAAATTTCATTATTAGAAAATGCTAAAATGAAAATTGAACTCGAAAAGGCAAATATTGAACTCGAACTTTGGAAATTAAAAAGCCAAACCCAAAATTAATAAAACCATATTTCTAAATTTTTTTAAATTGCCCAGAAAGCTTAATTTTTACTACAAACTCGTGAAATTGCCGCTGAGGGAGGGCCAGAGCCATTTATTGAGCTCCTTTATTTGCTGGCGTAGTCGCATATAAAGTGCGAGTGGCGAAAACCCGACCACTGGTATAGCCTTAGGCACCCCGAAAATCATTTCTTTACAATCCTACATTTTTTCCAAAAGAATCAATACACTCACTCAACCAACCTCACTAAAAAATCTATTTTATGAGAACGACTTTTATCATCAAGGCAAAAAATGGTATTTTTGCCAGGTTGAGGCTCAAAAAGTAGGGTTTCGTTGGGCTTTTTCTGTCCCAAAAATCGGTCATTGGCATACCAATATACCTTTTCAACTTCACCACTGGCTTGGCAAGTTAAAGTAAGCTTTTGCTTTTCAATTGGATTGACGAAATAGGTCGACTTATTTACTGGAAACGTGATTTTAACACTCTTTTCATTGAATATTCGTGTGCATTTGGGGTTATGAGGAAAAGGCTTTATGGAAACTATTCTTTTTGATTGATAATAAGCCAGCAATTCAGGAGCAAGGTTTGGCACCCAAACTGTATCGATATTACTTGTTGGTTGGCAGCTTGTACAATAGCTAATTCTCTCTTTTTTTGAGCAAAAAACTTGTTTTAAATGATTGCATTTTCGACTATGAGAAACACCGGGAATGTACGTTTCTATTGAAAATTGTTTGCAAAATTCACTTGGCAAATCACCGGTTTCGGGGCAAATCAATCGACCTTTTAGCTTTTGGGGTTCAGCAAACCAGTTAACAGGTTGGTTAAAAGCCAAGGCGTTGAATATTTCAAATAATAAGGGTGTGGCTATGTTGGCTCCAGAGATTTCCGGCACACCTTTGCCATCAAAATTACCCAACCAAACTCCCACCGTGATGTCACTATTATAACCGATACTCCAAGCATCTTTTTTACCAAAAGATGTGCCTGTTTTCCAAGCTATTTTTGGTAGTCTATAGGTATAATTAAAGTTATTTGGTAGGTCAGGCCGGGTAACTTGAGCTAATATAGAAGTAATCATATAATTGGCTTCAGGGCTTATTATTCTGGTTTTCTGGTATTTATGATTTAATTGGGTATAACTAATTGGACTATAAACACCATCGGAACCAAAAGCGGAAAACAAAGCAGTAAGCTCTTCCAAACTAACACCACAACCACCTAAAATAAGTGAAAGACCCAGTTCTTTCGACTTTTTACTAATCGTTTTAAATTGACATTTTTTAAGGCTTTCTATCATGGTGCCTGCGCCAATTTCATCCAATATTTTCACAGCAGGAATATTGAGTGAGTTGGCCAAAGCATAGCCATAAGTTACTTTCCCATGAAATTCTTGGTCGAAATTTTCGGGTTGATAACCGTCAAAATTTATAGGCACATCAAGAATTACGTTTTTGGGAGTGGCAATGCCATGGTCGAAAGCCAGCGCATATAACAGAGGCTTGAGCGTACTCCCTGGTGAGCGCACTGCCCGCACACCATCGACTTGACCTGCATTTTCTACGTCAGCAAAATTTTGGGAACCCACATAAGCCAATACTTTTTTACTGTGGTTGTCTACCACCAAAACCGCTGCATTATATATCTGTAAGGCGCCTAAGCGTTGGCTATATTTGTGTGTAATATCCTCCGCTATAATCTGCTGATTAGCATCGATACTGCTTTTAATATTGTCATTTGAGTTTTCAGCATTTATTTTTTGGCAAAAATGAGGTGCCAATTTCGGAATTGATTTTCTTGTTGCGGTTAAATCTTCGGCCAAAGCCATGTCAATTGCTTTTGGCTCAAATATCGATTCCTTCCTGAATTTATTAAGTAATTTATTTCTTTCAAAAATGATTTTATCGTTGGTTTTTCCCAATTTTAAACTAGACGGACGATTTGGTATAAGACTTAAAGTTGCTACTTCAGCTAAAGAAAGGCGATCAGGTAATTTCTGAAAATAAATCAAAGAAGCCGCTTTAATACCCTCAATATTAGAGCCATAAGGAACTAAATTAAAGTAAAGAGTTAATATTTCTTGTTTTGAATAATGCCACTCCAATTGCATGGCGTTAAATATTTCCTGAATTTTGTTAGTATAACTTCGCTCTTGTGGCCTGAGCAAACGCACCACTTGCATGGTGATGGTTGATGCCCCAGATGTGCGCCTTTGATAAAATATATTATAAAAAGCTGCTCTTATGATTGAAGCTGGATTAAAGCCAGGATGACAGTAAAACCAGCGATCCTCCTTAGCAATAAAGGCTTTTTCCAATAAAGGATTCAACTCGTTTAGTTCTAATTTTAGTCGCCATTTTTCACCCGAATTCAAAAAACTTTGTAATACTTTTCCTTTGCGATCATAAATAGTTTTAGAATAATTTGGCTTAGGCTTGAATGGAAAAAGTAAGTCGATTAATAAAAAAAAAAGAAAGCCAAAAAATAACAACCAAATGGATTTTTTTACGGTTATTGGCTTTAAAATATTTTTCATATTATACTGCAAAATGTATCATGTTCTAGTTCTTTATAAAATATCTATAAGTACCAAATTAACTTTATCCTATTGCACTGTAACCACTCCAGCACCGTGATAACTCCTTGATTCTGAGCTATACATGGCATCAGCTGATATTGGCCCAAGTGCAAACTTTCCTTTTGAAACGGCTCTTGCCAAATAATAAAACTCTTGCTGTTTTCCAGCATCCACAAAGAGATTAATTCGGTCGTCACGAATGTCGAAATGACTTGGATTGGCTTGATTTTTAATCCATTCCATGCCTCGCTCACCAGATATTCTTGGATTTTCTATTTCTAAACCTGCTGGCAAAATATCGGTAATTACTACATTTTTAATAGGCATATCTAATACCGATTTCAAAACCACTTTTACCACCACCAATTGATTTTGATTGAAGGTATTGTTTAAAATAACTTTGCCATCACGAGTAAAATAACTTCGGCGAACAATTAGGTTTTTATCTTCCTCCAATACTTTACCAGTTTTGCTAAGTCCCTCAGAGCCAATAAAATAAAAAATTTCACCTCTTCCTTTAGTATTTAAACTCACCGTTTGAGCAAGCCCCGATTTATAGTTTTGTATTTTCCCAGTAAAATCAGTCAATGATTTACCATTACTGCTTACAGTAGCTATCATTTTATTATCGGGAAGCGATTTTGCATATTTTCCCAAAGCTAAAAAGGCAAAACTTTGCTCTTGTGTATTGAGGTATTTGGCTTTTTCAACAGCATTACTTAATTGACGAGCCATCACAGGAATTTGCAAATTAGAAGGATCAGATTCCAAAAGCGCATTGAGTGAAAGGGCTAAATTACGAATAGGCGAATAGAAGTCTGAAAAATCATTCCCACTTCGCTTTTCCTCTGAAAAAGATTTGGGTAAAATACTTTGCTGACTAGCATTATCGCCAATCAGTTTGAAGGCAGCTGCCAATAAATATTGTTCAGAAACTGTGAGTTTTTTAGGATTATTTTTGTAATAATTCATCATACTTTTCTGAGGATTTTCAGCTAGCGCTAACACATAAAGGCTATAAATAAGCTCTGGCTTGGCAATTGATCTCACTCTGATTTGGCCATCAGTATTAAAATAACTAATGTTTTGCTCAGGTTTATCAGTATTGATGCTGCTTACCATATATGACAATATTTTTTTCAAAAACCGATTTTTCACATCAAAACCAGCTTTATCTGCCTCCACCAAAAAGTGCGCCGCATAAGCAGTTGCCCAGCCATTGGCGTTAGGGTTGCCCGGCCAATAACTTAAGCCACCTTCAGGAGTAGCAAATGACTCCAAGCCATCAATACCCAATTGCACATTTCGATTGGGGTTAAAGTCCGAAGTTTTAGACTTTGACACCAAATTATAATTAATTTCTTTGGCAAAATCGGCAAAATATATTTGTGGAAAAGCCTTTGAAACCGTCTGCTCAATACAGCCATGCGGGTAGCCTAAAAGGTCGCTAATATGTGCGCTCATTTTCACCAAGGGCGAGCGACTCAATAACATTTGATGGCTTGAAGTATTTTCAAAGAAGTCTTTTGTTAAATTTATAGTTTCGGTTTTTTCGGTATTAACACTTCCTGTCACAAAAGCTTTAACTAAACTTGCGGGCTGCCTAACGGTAATTTTTGTTTTATAAACAAAGTTTTCAGAGGCGCCATCTACAGTTACAATCACCTCAGCCTCAGCCGCATTGGCGGGAGCTTTCATTGTAAAACTGGTACGCACCTCTTTACTAGATGGCAATATAATTTCAGCCGTTTTTGATGGCCCAATAGCCTGAATTCCGCCTGTTGCAGTAGCAATTATAGTCGCCTTCATGGATATATTGGTAGTATTATTTATGGTTACGGGCATGGTCCACTGGTCGCCTGGGCTTAAAAACCGTGGAATTGCTGTGTTAATCACCACAGGATCAGCCACTAACATATTGGCCGCCGCCGAGCCAAAGCTATTGTCTTTAAATGCTACTGCCATAATGCGCAAATCACCTGTAAATTGAGGAATATCAAAATCGAAACTAGCTTCACCTACTGAATTTGTTTTGATAAGACCGCTCCATTTACTTACCAGCTCTACCCTTCCATTCGAAAGTGGGTTTACCCGTTTCTCCAAATTATAACCATCACCACCTGTGAAACTTAAGCTACTCATATCAATTTCTGGAAAAAGAAAAGGGTAAATGTCAAAACTACGCACATCGAGCGCCTGTTTTTGGTAAAAATATTGTTTGATTTCTGGGGTTTGAAAGTTTTTAAGCTGTAAAATTCCTTCATCAACAACTGCAATTGAAACATAAGCATTGGGAGCGCCTACTTTCACCGAAACTTTTTGGTGGGTATTGGCTCTTGATTTTTCAACAGCTGTAATGCTTACCGGCAATTGTAGTTTTGTGTCCTCAACTTCAGCAAAACTATAGCCATGAGCAACCGTGAGTGGCATTTCATGATTTTTTCCCATTGGTCTAAAAAGCGTTGCCGACACATAAAAATTGGGCAATTGCTCAACCGTTAAGTTAAATTTTAACTCAGCTGACTTTTTATCTGTGTCCAAATAATGGTATTCAAACACCTTATTTTTCTCCACAGTTACCAACATTTTACCTGCAAAAGGCGTTTTAAAAAGTGCTGTAACTGTTTCACCAGTAGCGTATTTCTCTTTATCGAAACTGATTTCAACATTGCCCTCATTATTAACTTCAAATGCCGTACTTTGAGTATTGCCGTAAGTATAAGCATAAAAACTTTGGGAAGTAAATGCATTAGCTCCCTCGGGATACACTCGAATTTCGTATTCTCCAGAAACTGGTGGTGAATAGTTGAAATTAGCTTGCCCATTTGTAAAACTAAGATTACGTTTAACCATCGATTTTGAAGTTTTTTTGGAAACATATCTATAGCTGCCATCGTTTTTTTCCAAAACAGTTTGGTACTCATTTTGAACTATCTCTACCATTGGGCTTGATGGTACCAAATTTTGGTCTTTATTGAGGGCAATTAAGTCAAATTTTACTTGTGTGTTGGTGCCTACATAATAATCTGTGGCTTTTATCCCGTAAAAAACAGGTTGAGTGAAAATATTAAACTTTTTGAGTCTATTCACAGGACGGGCTGATTCGTCAAAAACGGTCACAAAAAGCTTTGCTTCTAACAAGCCCATATCTTTAAATGCCCTATGTTTAGTCAAGTTTTGCTTTGCTAAACCGGTATTATCGGTTTTACCTTCACTTAATTCTGCCTCAAATATGGCAGCTTTATTTATTTCAAAATTATAACCTGGGTATTTCTTCGCTTTAAATTCCACTTTATCTAGTCGCAATTCCATTTCATAATTATGGTTGATAGCTGGTGGCCCAAACATGTGATTTACCTGCGCTGAAATATTGATGGGCTCATCTGTAGTGTAAAATTCTTTATCCAATTTGAGGTCAATTTTTATTCGATCGGGCATAAATTCTTCCAAATTAACATTTTTCGATTGCAAAAGTACATCGTTGCCATTCATTATTTCAAAAGTATAAAGACCTGTAATTGAGCTCTTTTGGGTAGGAATATTGAACTCAACTGCACCTTGCTCGTTGGTATTTTTTTGACCTGTAAAATATTCCTTTCCATTGGGCATCAATAGCCGTGCTTTCAATGGAATTTCCTTTTGCGATTGCCAAAGGTCATTTCGAAGTACAGCAACAAAATTCAAGGTTTCGCCTGGTCGATAAATGTTACGATCGCCATAAATAAAGGCATCGAAGCCTGTACTATTTTGGTGCTTACCTTCTATTTCGAAGCGAGATGTTTCCACCTCAGAGCCATCTAATACCATAAAATTGAAGTCGTCAGTTGCCCTTGCTGTTACCATTCCAACTTTATAGTTGCCTAAGGTTTCTTTTAAATTATCGAAAATTACAACTCCATTTTTATCCGTTTTTCTTGTAGTAATGAGTTGATTATTAGTACTTATTATTGAAATATCAACTTCTGCAAGAGCCTCTGAAGTATTTATAGAATTGGCAAAAACAAAAAGAGAATTGGCCGACATTTTACTTATAAGCCCAATATCAGAAACAGCTACCATTCGTGTGTCTTTTATCCAATATTCTTGCTCAGAAACAACCGAAACTAGGAAAACACCTTTTACTTTATTTTGCTCCAACTGATTGATATTGAGCACAGATGCACCTCCTGATTTGGGCAAACCACGGGTATCATACTTTCTGTCTAGCAGTATATTCGTATAGTCTTCATTGCGATCCAAATCATAATTAAACCCCTTACTTGCACTACCCATTTCTCCATCTTCTTCATAATAATCGCCCCCTGAAGTGCTATAACGGCTACTTTTTATGTAGGGCAAAATATTGTTTTCAAAAAGCTTGGCTATTTTCACTTGAACTTTTGGAGTATTTGTGATTTGAATGGCAATATTTTTTTCACCATTGGCCGACAAGTAAATCCCTTTTTTGTTGGAAAAATTAATTTCCGAAGGACGGTCGCCAAATACTATTTCTTGAATATAATCTTTGGCTAATTTTGTTAAAAGTTTAGATTCTAATGCCTTTTTTATTTTCAAAGTATAAACAAAATTACTTTCAAATTTAGAGCGAATTACAAAGCCATTGTCCATTAAATCAAACTTTAAAGGCATTATTTTCGACTTTCCACTTGGCTGATTTTCAGAGCTTTCCACTATTATGTTGGCTGCTAAACTTTCCACTTTCACTTCAGCATTGGTTATAACTTTTATGGAGCCAATTCCTGCCTCAAAATCTTGAGTCACTTCCACTATTTCTAACTCTTTATCAGGTACTTGAAATTCATTTTTGTAATCTTTTTCCAAACCCCGATTGGCTATATTTATATCTTTGGTAATAGTTAAAGAAAGGTCATCATTTTCCTGAAGGTCTGCATCGATTTTTATAAGTAAAGCATTGTTATCTAACGATTTTTGAGGCTCTAAAGTGAGTTCATTGTTCTCTTCACTTATATGCAGATATTTATTTAGCTCATTAGAATTTGGGGCATAATTAAACTGAATTTTGGCCATAACTTGTTCCGGTTGGCCCAAACTTTTTGTCCAAAATATATTTACTTTTTCTACTTTTGGCGCAGGCGTATTGAATATAATTGGCTCTGTATCAATATTTTTCTCTGTTTTCAAATAATTTTTGGCAGAGGAATTCAATGCAACTTTATAGGTGGTAGCAGGAGCAAAGTTTTCTGAGGGTGAAAAAACTAGTGTTTTAGCATCCTCCCACCTGAATTTGCCACCTACATTTGGAGTAATATCAATAAAGTCAGCAGTGAACCACCGCCCCATATCGTCAGATTCTGAGAGGTCGTCGCTAAGGCTGAAAACCAAATTCTCTGTAAGATTAACAACCTCCTTAAAATTTTGGGGCTTCAAATGCACACTGTTTAAATATTTACATGAATTATTAAATAATAGCACTAAAATAAAACAGAGTTTTATTGATGAATTATTTAGAAGTTTGAAAGCAATAAATTTTGAAATAAATGGGCTTTGAGATGGCATTTTTACGTTTTTATATTTTTACAAGAAAAACTTATAAGTTAGATTGAATTTAGTATTGAAATAACGAAATTTCTATGAGATTATATTGGGTAATCTAGAAAAAAAAATGTTTTACATATTTTAAAAAAATTATCTCATTTTTTTAACACCTAAAAATCTAGTATTTTTGTATTATAACAATAAATACAATTGCCCTATTTTGGGTTAGATTAAATGAAAAAAGCATTAATAACAGGAGTTACAGGCCAAGACGGTGCCTATTTGGTAGAATTATTATTGGCCAAAGGATATGAAGTACATGGCATAAAACGTAGAAGTTCGTTAATAAATACGCAACGAATCGACCATTTATACCAAGACCCACATGAGAGCAATATTAAATTGACGCTCCATTATGGCGACCTTTCCGACTCAACAAACATAATTAGAATTATACAAGAAGTACAGCCCGATGAAATATACAATTTGGGTGCCATGAGCCATGTAAAGGTGAGTTTCGATGAGCCGGAATATACGGCTCAGGTAGATGGAATAGGCACATTGCGAATTTTAGAGGCCGTTAGGTTATTGGGTTTGACAAAAAAAACTAGGATTTATCAAGCCTCAACTTCCGAACTTTATGGTTTGGTGCAAGAAGTGCCACAATCAGAAAAAACACCTTTTTATCCACGCTCGCCTTATGCTGTGGCTAAAATGTATGGCTTTTGGATAACTGTAAACTACCGTGAAGCTTATGATATGTTTGCGTGTAATGGAATTTTATTTAACCATGAGTCGCCTTTACGTGGTGAAACTTTTGTAACTCGTAAAATAACTCGTGGTGTGGCTCGTATTGCTTTAGGCATGAGTGACAAAATATTTTTAGGCAATATGGATGCTCAACGTGACTGGGGCCATGCCAAAGATTATGTGGAAGCTATGTGGTTGATGTTGCAACAAGATAAGCCAGAAGACTTTGTGATTGCCACGGGCGTAACTACTCGTGTACGTGAATTTGTGCGAATGGCGTTTATTGAGGTGGGCATTGAGGTGGAGTTTTCAGGAAAAGATGAAAATGAAGTAGGTAAAGTGGTGGCTTGCCATAATGATGAATATCAGGTTGAAATTGGAAAAGAAGTGGTGGCGGTTGACAAGCGGTATTTCCGACCAACTGAAGTAGAATTATTAATTGGGGACCCTACCAAGGCTCAAACCAAACTAGGCTGGAAACCTAAATATGACCTAAAATCACTCACTGCTGAGATGGTACAAGCCGATGTTGAGCTCTTCAAAAAAGATAGAATATTGGAAGAAAGTGGTCATAAAGTATTGGCTAGTTATGAGTAGCACTTGGCTATTATTTCCCATTTGGTTAAAACCAAATGAATTTTGATTAGGGGGTTCAATGGAATATGATTTCATTTTGGTAAGCTATTTGAAGAATAAGTTTCATAATACATTTATTCTAGTCAATAAGCCCCCAATTAAAATTGGAGGGATCAACTTCAATTTTTTTTCCAAAATAATTCAAAGTCAATAAAAAAGCGGTATCGTAATTTAAAAAATTACAATACCGCTTTTTATTTAAAGACAAATAAGTCTTACTTCACGTTTTCTTCTAAATAAGTGATCGCCTGACCAACAGTTTGAATGTTTTCAGCCTGGTCATCAGGAATAGAAACATTGAATTCTTTTTCAAATTCCATAATCAATTCCACAGTGTCTAATGAGTCGGCACCAAGGTCGTTGGTGAAGCTAGCCTCATGTGTAACTTCTGATTCTTCTACACCAAGTTTTTCAACTATGATGCTTTTTACTTTGGATGCAATATCTGACATTTTTTTACTATTTTAATTTTAAAAACTTTGCAAAGATGTAGGTTTTAATTGGATAATTCAAAAATATTTTTCATCAAATTGTAATATTTCAATTAATAATTTACTTTTATTTATTTTTTAGCGATATATTAATATAGATTCTGTTTAATATACAAATTATTGATTGTCTTATCTAAAAAATTCTGAAAATTGATAAAAAACTAGGTTAAGATTTTGTTAAAAACATAAAGATGCGGCACCTAATAAACCTGCATCGTTTCCAAGGTTAGCTCGTTTTATTTGTAACGATTTTAAGTAAGCGGGCGTTAGCCAATATTCTAATTGTTTTTTAATTGAAGGAAGTAAAAACTCAAATCCTGCCGATAAGCCACCTCCGATTAAAATGGTTTTTATATCTAATATTCTAATCAATGCTACCAAGTTATCACCCAACATTTCGCCCATTTCATTTAATATCGCAACGGCAAGTTTATCGCCATCCTCAGCAGCTACAATAAGTTCAGTTGTGGAAATAGACCCATCAGATTCTAGTACTGTGGCATCTTTCCAACTTGTTCTCATCAAATTTGCCATTTCAAGCAATTCTTTTTTCCCGATATTACGCTCTAATACTTTTCCGTTTCTTGAAGGCAAATGACCAGGCTCCATGGCATTACCGTCGCCACCCAAAAATATCTTTTTATCAATTATAGCTGCACCACCTACTCCGGTGCCAAGAGTGATGAAAATATAGTCTTCGGGTACTTCGCCCTTTGAAAAATAAAACTCGCCTAAAGCAGCTGCATTGGCATCATTTTCCATAAAAAATACAGTACCTGGAAACCTATCCTCCATAATTTGAATTAATGGTGTACCATCTATTTCCGGTATTGCAGTAATTTCCATTAATGTTCTGCGGTCACGTGTAAGTATACCGGGTAGGCCAATGCCAACTCTTTTAACATTTTTATGTTCGAAAAGTTGTAAATCAATAGCATCGAGCAGCCTATCAATAAAGTGCTTCGACTCACGCCAACGTAGCGTATCATGACTTTGGAAATTTGTAATTATGCCCGACTGGGCATCTACAATACCCATTTTTACATTTGTGCCGCCAACATCGATACCTAAATATTGAGAATTATTCATTTACAAATTTAAAAATTTATATGGAAAAATAAGTTTAGAAATGTCAATTTAGAAAATATTCTTCAATACAAGGCTTCTTTGACTGATTATGTTGGAAAAAAATTGACTCAATATTATTATTTTTAGTAAGCCAAATTTATTGTATTTCAGACCTAAATTTAAAAAAAAGGTGTGAGAATTTTCCCACACCCGTTTTATATAAAAAAACAATACTATTATTTAATTATTTTTTGGTTAATTCCTTTACAAAAATTCCTGCAGTATCAAAAATTACTGCATATTTTTTATCATTTAGTTTAAAATCAACTATATATTGGCTTAAAACACCATTCAAGGAAATTGAGCCCGCTCTTTCGAAGGTATAGCCTGTGTATTTTGAATCCAAATAGGTAAGTGCTGCAGCTGGCAAGCCAGTTTTTTCAATTTTCGCAATCAAAACACCATCTTTTCCTTTACCACCTTTATCTCCACCTTTTCCATGGCCAGGGCCCATACCAGAGTGATGTCCTAAATCTCCCTCACGACTTCGAAGAAATACACCCGCTCCATCAAACATCAATCCAACTTCTTTATTGTCTGAAGTAATAATACGCACCCCATAACCTTTTACAACTCCATCTACCGAAAAACTAATGGCATCTGTGAATGTATAACTTGGGTAAGTTGTAGTCAAATAAGTTTTTATCACTGCCGGCAAGTCGGTTTGAGCCACTTTTACCCCTTGACCATTGTGTTTTCCTTTTTTCTCAACACTTGTTAAAAACTTTCCAGTAGCGTCAAAATGCAAGTGATATGACAAGTTATTGTGCTTAATATCAGCCATATAGCCCATTGTTACACCCGCTTTATCCTTTTTTTCGCCTGCTCTTACTAGCAAATAACCAGGGTAAGTAGCTGTCAAATAATCTAAAGAAATAGCAGGAAGTGTCGCATCTGTTATTTTTTCAGCTGTAAATAATATTTTCCCAACTTTCGAAATGCCAGCTATTAATTGGTCTTTTTTATCTGTAAAATTAGCTTCAACAGTAGTTGGAGAAACTTCCGAATAAATGACGTTTGTTGCATTTGGATAAGTAACCCTCAAAGCACTTTTTACCGTTTCGCTTACTGCAACTGTTTGCCCATCAGGCGATACAGAATCATTTTTGTTACATGCTGTAAAAAACATCGATCCTACTAGAATCATTAAAATTATTTTTTTCATCTTTTTTTAATTTTTAGAATTTGTT
>JANMZR010000042.1:0-1805 GCA_031383555.1 Cytophagaceae bacterium
ATTTTTTTTTGATTAAAAGTTGGCATTCATAGAATAATATTATTATTCAGTAGAAAAGTATTAAAAGCTTTAAATACAATTAGAACCAAATTTTAATTTAAATGTTTAATAAGATGAGTATTCTTGTGAGAAAAGTGGTTAAGGTTTTAAAATAACTGTTTTAAAATTAATTTATCATTTTCCTTAATAAACGAATTCATCTGCAATAAATAATGCTTCTGACAATATTCCCAAGCCATAATCAATTTCTGGTTTATTTATATATCATTTTGGATTTGATCTAAACTACCGGATTTAATTGACCGTTTATAAAGTTTTTAACTTCGACGAATTGCAAAAGTTTTTTTAGAATATAGAATTTGAATAAAAACTCTTTCCAATTTAAAGAAATTACTTTAACCATTGATCAAACCAATCAAAGGCTTCATTTTGCATTTTATTGTCGAACTTATGCGGCCCAGGGTGGAAAGAACATTTAAAATTTGCTGAAGCATTGGCTTTTTTATAAACATCCAATAAAATACTTTCAGCTTTTTTCATTTCTTCAAGTGTAAATAAAAAGTCGTTTGTATCATTTAACACTAACGTTGGAAGTGGTGCTCTTAGTCCTAATATTTCCGGAAAATCGAGCTCATTTGGTAAAAGGGGAACGTAGGTCATCCAAGTGTGTGTGAATGACTTATGAAGCAGAAAATCGTTCCAAGTAGTCATAAAACCAACGGGTATTGCACATTTTATTCTGGCATCTAAACCTCCTAAAAAAACGGACCGTAAGCCACCGCCAGATAAGCCACAGCATCCAACATTCTTACTATCAACATCTTCACGTGCGCACAAAATATCCAATGCCATTTTATCTTCCGCAAAGAACATACCTGGCCACGTAGTACCCGCACTAAAAAGTGATCGAGCCATTACTTGTTCGTGACTATTGGCCCATATATTATAAGCATCAATATTTTCTTGCTTTTCAGGGTCGTTATCAGTGAGGCCGTCTCTATTATATTCCGGAATATCTTGCATCAAAACTCGTCGGCTTGCAAAAGCTAAAGCATCATGCACAAGTACAGCATACCCTCTTTTGGCCAGCTCATTGGCCCAGGCCTTTCCTTCATAATATTCTTTTTGATGGTGAACCATCATAGGGTGTTGTTTATCAGCTATTTTTATTATTTTTTGGGTGCCAAAATATTTATTACCACCATGGTCGTGGAGTGCCAAAACACCTGGTAATTTTCCTTTTGCATTAGCAGGTTTTAAGAGAATAGCTTCAGTTGGGCGGCCATAGGGCAATTGCCAGGTTAATTTTTCAATATAAAGGCCATCATATTCAAACTTTTCGGAAATAGTTATTTTGGGTAGGCCACCAATTATTGGCATGGCCATTCTGTCTAAAGTTTGTTTTTTAGCCACTTTTTGCCAAGCTTTTAGACTTGTAAATACTTTATTTCTGAAAGATAATTTTGGCAGTTTATTCCCCCTTAAATTACTTACAAATTCTCCATATAGTCCTATTATACTTTCTTTGGTTGAATGTATTTCTTTCATTTGATTTGGATTTAGTATTGAAAAGCCCTTCTGAACATCTAAAGTGGATAGACCTATCAAAGCACCTGCACTTTTTTTTAAAAAATCACGTCGATTTTTAGGCATACAGTTTTTTTAAAATTTATACTAAAACATTATATTTAAACACTTTACATACAATTTGTATTCCACTCCCTATTTATATTGTGAAATTGTAAATAATTATTCATTAATCAAATAGCCAATTCTATTATTTGTAAAACAGTATTAAAAACACA
>JANMZR010000153.1:0-13759 GCA_031383555.1 Cytophagaceae bacterium
ATTTTATAAATAAAAATCGAAATATTAAATAAATGGAATTAAAAGAAAGAATAGAGGCATTTTCAAAATTGGGTGATTTATTAAGGTCAACTTACGGCCAACAACTTATAGAAGATTGGGCAGAAAAGGCACATCAAAAAAATAATTGGTTTATACCTCAAAATGTAAGTCTAGCGATAAACTCAATTGCCAATTTTTTCCTAAAAAAAGAAGATTTGCAAAACTGGCTTGATAAATACAATATTTCTGATAATAAACCTAAAAAAATAGGTGTGATAATGGCTGGAAACATTCCCTTGGTTGGTTTTCATGATGCTTTGGCTGTGTTAATTTCGGGTAATATTTTATTTGCAAAATTGAGCTCGCAGGATGATTATTTGATAAAAGAACTATTTAAACAACTTATTATTTTAGAACCAGCATTTGAATCACATATAATTTATACTGAAAAAATGAATGATGCGGAGGCAATTATAGCCACGGGAAGTGACAATTCATCTAATTATTTTGAATTTTACTTTAAGCATATTCCAAATATTATTCGGAGAAATAGAACGGCAGTTGCAGTTTTAAATGGAAATGAATCGGATGAAACTTTACAAAAACTAGGTACTGATATTTTACACTATTATGGTTTGGGTTGCCGTAATGTTTCCAAAATATTTGTAAATGAAGCATTTAAGCCTGATTCTTTATATGAAAATATAGAGGCTTTAGGTAGTGTAATGCTCAATCATAAGTATAAAAACAATTATGATTATAATCGTTCAGTACTTTTGGTTAACCAAACAAAACATTTCGACAATAATTTTTTGATATTGAAAGAATCTGAGGAATTGGTTTCACCGATCTCTGTTGTGTTTTTTGAAAAATACAGTTCACTAATTGATTTAGAACAAAAAATAAATAAATATCTAAATAAAATCCAATGTATAGTATCCGAAAATGCCTGGTATTTAGGTAGTTTATCAATTGGAAAGGCACAAAATCCAGGTTTATTTGACTATGCCGATGGAGTAGATACGATGGAATTTTTAACTAGCTTTTAAAGATATTGTGAAATGTAAAGATTACGACCGTAACTCCTTATCTCCATCAAATTTTTCTAATAAATCGGCCACTTTTTTAACGAATTGGCCACCCAAAGAGCCGTCCACAACACGGTGGTCATAGCTATGCGAAATGTACATTTTTTGCCGAATAGCTATAGTATCGCCTTCAATAGTTTGTACAACTGAAGGTGTTTTTATGATAGCGCCAAAAGCCATAATAGCTACTTGAGGTTGCACAATGATAGGAGTGCCCATAATATTGCCAAATGTACCTATGTTTGAAACAGTATAAGTTCCACCCTCCAAGTCTTCAGGCTTAAGCTTATTTTCTCTACCTCTTTTTGTAAGGTCATTCACATATTTTGTTATTTCAATTAGGCTCATATTATTTGCATTTGGAATATTTGGCACCACCAAATTTCCATTTGACAAAGCAACAGCCATACCAATATTTATGCTTCCTTTTTTAACTATCGTATTACCATCAACCTGCACATTTATCATTGGAAATGCTTCAATAGCACGTGCAACTGCCTGCATAAGAATAGGAGTGAAGGTGATATTTTCACCATAAGTATCTAAAAATGATTTCTTTATGTTATTTCTCCAATTTACGACATCGGTCATATCACATTCAACAAATGATGTTACATGGGCTGATATTTCAAGGCTAGATGTCATTCGGTTGGCAATCATGGTTCGCATGCGATCCATCGGTATTACTTCATCATTGTCTTCAATTTTTACTTGTGTTTTTACAATTGTTTTAGGTTTTTGCAGGATGTTTTTTCCTGTTTTTAAAAACAAATTAACGTCATCTTTTGTAACTCGTTGATCTAAACCAGTTCCAATAATAATATCTAAATCAACTTGCTTAATGCCTTCTGCTTTTGCGATATTAAGTACAAGAGGCGAGTAAAACCTATCAGCCGATTTTTGTAAAGTAGCAAATTGTGTTGGTTTAGGAAGTATGGCCTCTGTTAATATTCCAATTTCAGTTAACTCTTCAGCCGGTTCTTCTACATGCTTTCCGTTGCTTGACACTGGTAAAATATCTATGGAGTTACTCATAATCAGGCAAATTGGCTTTCCTATTTCTGCAATTTGACCTTCCTTTATTAATATTTGATGCAAAACTCCAGAATGGCTAGCGGGTACTTCTGTATCTATTTTGTCGGTGGCTACCTCCAAAAGAGAATCGTCAACAGTAATATTTTCCCCGACTTTTTTAAGCCAAGTAAGTACTGTTGCTTCCATTATACTTTCGCCCATTTTGGGCATCAACATCTCTACTATTGGCATATTTTAAAGTTGGGCTTCGTTGAGAAGGAATTTCCTCAACAAATTTAACAGATTTAAAGCGGAAATATGAATATTTTGTTCTCGAGAACCTCCCAATTGTAATTTTTTTGTAATTATTTCATTTTCAGTAGCTAGGGCAATCCAAACGGTACCAACAGGTTTTTCAGCTGTACCCCCTGTTGGTCCAGCAATTCCACTAGTAGCTAGGCCAATATCGGTTTTTAGTTTTTTACGAACGCCATTCGCCATTTGCTTAATGGTTTCTTCTGAAACGGCGCCAAATTTTTCCAAAATCTCAGTTTCTACTCCCAGGAGTTCATGTTTTATTTCATTGGTATAAGATATAATTCCACCCATAAAATATTCGGAACTCCCTGATATTGAGGTAAATAAATGACCTAAGTAACCTCCCGTACAGCTTTCTGCTACAGAAATACTCATTTTTTTATCAATCAATAATTTTCCTACAACTGGCGAAATTTTATCATTGTCATAACCGAAAATGTATTGCGGAATTATTTTTTTAAGTTTTTCTATTTCCTTTCCAGCTTCATGTACTAACTCATCATAATTGTTTCCAGTGCAAGTGAGTCGAAGTTTCAATTCACCTAAAGACGGTAAATAGGCCAATTTAATATTTTGAGGCAGGTTGTCTTCCCAATCGGCAATGAGTTCAGCCATGAAAGACTCCCCAAGGCCAATAGTTTTTATAATTTTATGGTAAATTATTGGAGTTGCAAAATCCTTTTTTAAAGCGGGTAATATTTGGTCAGTCATGATGCCTTTCATTTCATAAGGCACACCTGGCATTGAAATGTAAATAGTATTATTCTCGTCAAACCACATGCAAGGTGCTGTGCCATAAGTATTTGGTATATATTTACTGTTTTTTGGAAGATGAGCCTGAAGCAAATTGAGGCCAGTTAACTCTCGTCCTCTTTTTTTGAAAAATAGGGATACTTCATCAAAAGCATTCTGATTCAACTCTAATTCGGTATCGAAATATTTGCAAAATGTTTTCTTTGTAATATCGTCTTTTGTGGGGCCTAGTCCGCCTGTAACCAATACAATATCAGCTCGTTTTGTGGCTTCTTTTAGTACCTCCAGTATTTCAGATTCTACATCTCCAACCGATGACCGTCTTATTGTTTTTATTCCAATATCACTTAATACGGACCCAATCCAGCTCGAATTAGTGTCAATAATTTGCCCATAAAGTATTTCATCGCCAATGGTGATAATTTCCGCAGTGACTGCTTTCTGCATAATTGTATACTATTTTGTAATTATTAATTTATAATTTCGTTAGAACTACAAAAGTATTTAAAAAGCTTAATAATTTTTTAACACATTACTAAAATATGAAAATTCGAAAATTACTTTCAATACAATTTCACAATTCAAAAATGGCCTTATTTCTTTCAATTAGCTTATTTTTAAGTAGTTGTGCAACCTTGTCATCGGTTATTTCAGGTGCTACGGGTGGGGCACTAACTTCTGAAGAAATCGGTCGTGGCCTAAAGGAAGCGCTTACAGTTGGTATTAATAATTCGTCTGCAAAAGCATCAGCAATAGATGGTTACCTTGGAAATAGCCTAATAAAATTACTTTTTCCACCTGAGGCTCAGAAAATTGAGTCGAGATTAAGAAGCATTGGCTTGGGCAATGAATGCGATAAATTTATTACAGCACTTAACCGTGGTGCAGAAGATGCGGCCAAGTTTGCAGCGCCAATTTTCATTGATGCCATCACGAAAATGACTATTCAAGATGCATTGGGCATATTGAAAGGTGATAAAGATGCTGCCACACAGTATTTGAAAAGAACTTCAACACAGGCTTTGATCGGCGCATTTTCACCTGTAATTGTTTCAAGTTTGGAGAAAACCAATGCTACCAAATATTATGGCGACGTGGTGAATTTGTATAATAAAATACCTTTGGTAAACAAACTCAACCCTGATTTGAAGGAATATGCAACCAATAAAGCAGTTGATGGTTTGTTCCAATTGGTAGCGCTAGAAGAAGCTAAAATCCGAGAAGACCCTCTAGCCCGTGTGAGCGATTTGTTGAAAAGAGTATTTGGTGGGAATGCTTAAATTCTTTTTTTGGGCGTGCCCCCAGCCCGGCTGTGCCAGGGGCGGGGTCAAGCTGTACGCTCCTAATCTTTTTGCACGATTAAAATCAGGGCAAAAAGTATTTCCGCTTCCATCCTTCACTCATGGCACTCATAAGCCAACCAAATTTCAAGTTTTGGTTGGCTTTTATAATTTTTAAGCCGTAAATTTGCTAAACATCCAAATGGTAATACATTTGGATTTTTTTTGAGTGATTTGGATGCTCAAAATTTATCCATTTAATTGTAATAAATGAAAAAATCAGAAATAAATTTTAGAATAGAATTAGACGAGAATAGTATTCCCGACAAAATATTTTGGGACGCTACTGACAACCCTAATGAAGGCTTAGGAGATACTAGGGCCATTTCTGTGAATGTTTGGGATCATTACCATAAAGGAACTTTGAGCCTTCCTTTGTGGACGAAAGACATGGAAGTACATGAAATGAAACGCTTTTTTATTGAGGTAATTGGCTCATCTGCTGATACTTTGCGTAATGCAACAGGTGACGACGCAATGGCCAATTCAATTGATGAGCTTTGTGTTAAACTCACTAAAAATTTACAAGAAGAAATGAAAGCAGCTCAAGTGAAATGATAAATTGAAAAAGATAAATGATAAATTTTAAAAAATATTTAATTTTACTTCTTTGTGTTTCATTTTGTTATGACTTAGTGTCACAAACGGCTTTTTTGAAAAATGGTAATTTACGCACAGTTTTTGAGCAAGCCAAGGCGCAGAATAAGCCTGTTTTTATAGAAGCGTTTTCACCAGAATGCCATATTTGTCAAGCCTTTAAGCCCACCTTTTCGCAGAAAATTGTAGGTGATTTTTATAATAAATATTTTGTTTCGTATCAATTGGATATAGACACAGACGAAGCACGTGGCTTTTTTGGCAAACAAAATATTTGGCTTCCATCCATCCCAACCTTATTGTTTTTTGATAAGAATGTGAAATTGCAACACATCGCTGTTATGAGCGAGAATAGAAATAATGCAACTGTCCTTAATGATGCAGCTAAAATAGCACTTGATGCTAATAGCCGTACATCAAATTATAAAGCAAAATTTGCAGCAGGAGAGAGGTCGTCCAATTTTTTAATAGAGCATGCTTTAATGGCTCGCTATCAGAAGGATTCGGTTACAAACTTTATAGCGCTGCAGGCTTATTTTAAAACACAAAAACCAGCAGATTTGGTCAACTCTATTAATTTATTAGTTTTAGAAAAAGCAGTTTTAGATATCGATACGGATATGTTTAATTATTTCATTAACAATTTGCCCAAATATTATTCAAAAAAGGAAAAAGCCAAGGTAAATGCAATCGCTGAAAATATTTTAATGTTTAGCTTGTACAGCAGTAAAGGTCAGCAATATAGTGCTGCAAAAATTGGACAATTAAAGTTGAAGTTGGCAAAAATTGGAATTGATGCCAAGTCAATTGCAGGCCGAGTTTGGATGCAAGAAGCAACAGCTTATTTTAGAGAAAAGCAATATCAAAAAGCAATGTCGGTAATTGAGAATAGAGTGAAAGGGCTAAAAGTGGGCCGTGAAGAGGGGCAGTATTTATGCAAATTTGTAAGGACTCACACGGCTGATAAAACTTCAATTATGAGTGCTGAGAAATGGTGTAAATTATAGATTATCAGCTTATTAACAATTCTTTTTGCTTCTTATTTAGACTTTCTTTTATAATTTCGTAAGAATGATCCACTAAAGTTTTTACAAGATTGCTTGGGGCCCTTTCAGCAATAACCGTGTTCCAATGTGTTTTATTCATATGATAGCCCGGAATAATAAAATCGTATTGCTCCCTCAATTCAATCGCATAATCAGGTTCGCATTTTAAATTAATTCGACATTCATCTGAATCAAGGCCTGTAAGACCAAATATTTTACCAGCTATTCTAAAAACCAAAGTATCGGGGCCAAAAGGAGTATCTTCAGTGCAAAATTCCTTTGATAAGCAATAATCTCTGAGTTCTTCTAAAGACATATTTGGAATTAAAAATTTCGCAAAAGTAAATCTCTTGAAGAATGATGAACATATAAAATATGAACTTCATTTTCATCTATTATTTTATAAATTATCCTATAATTACCTTCAACAATTTCTCTAATTTCATAACGATTTAATTCAATAAGCATTTTACCGATTTCTAAATTGGATTTAATAATTTGTGTATGAGAAATTATTCTTTGGATTTGTAGTTTGGCATACCGCTTTGAATCATTAGCAATAAATTCATAAATTTCTTTCAAATCTGATTTTGAAGAAACTAGCCATTTTATTTGAACCATGAATTAATTTCTAAGGAAAGTTCCTCTTCAGTAATGGTATTACCATTTTCTGATTCTAAAATTCTATTTTCAAGTTTTTCAATAAAAATAAGTTTATCTACTAAATCATCTATAGAAAATTTGTCGGGAAACTGTTCAATTTGGATTTTGAGCAATTCTTTTGTTATCATTATCTTGATAATTGATTAAAGATTTTGTAAATATACTAATACCTTGTAAAATACCGATAAACCAGCACAATCAATGCTACCAAAAACATCATTATTGATATTTTATTAATCCCGTGCATCATGCGTAAGTTAATATTTGTTGGTTTATTTGGATCTGGCTTTTGAAAAACCCTTATGAAGTAACTAAATGCTTCACCTAATTTAAACTGCTCTTTTAATCTGGACATAATTATATTTAGTTTGTTAATTATTGTTTGTTGTTTATTGTTTAATGTTTGATGTTTATGGATTATGACAGTTGAAATACAATCTGTATTTAATAGAAGCTATACAAAACTTCACATACAAACTACAAACTATAATCTACAAACTATAAACCCTCTTCCCTCCAATTCCCATCTTCTTTTATCAACTCAATCAGCTCATTTACAGCATTTTCCGAAGATACGGACTTTTTCACTACATCTTGGCCTCTGTACAAGGCTATTTTGTTTTTGCCTACACCCACATAACCATAATCTGCATCAGCCATTTCGCCAGGGCCGTTTACAATACAACCCATAATACCAATTTTTACACCTTTCAAATGATCAGTTTGTTTTCTGATTAAGGCGGTTGTTTCCTGCAAATCAAAAAGTGTACGACCACAAGAAGGGCAAGAAATATATTCAGTTTTGCTCATACGGGTGCGTGCCGCTTGCAAAATTCCAAAAGCTAAATTGTTGAATTTCTTTGCACTATTTATACTATTATTTCTTAAGAAAACGCCATCTCCTAAGCCATCAATAAGTAAGCCGCCAACATCAGTAGATGAAAATAATTGAAGCTCATCATCAGTTAAATTTTCATATTCTCTTTCTATAATTATTGGAATAGTACAATTAAATTTCAATAAATTGAATATTGCCATCCTCATTTCAGGCATAGCATGTGCATTTCCTGTATTTAATATTAAAACAGTGTTTGACAATGTTTTAATTCTTTTAATGATCTCATTATCAAATAAATGTAATGAATTTATTTTTAAGAATGAAATACCAATTGAATGATCATTCGCCCAATTTTTATCATTAAAATCAAAAATAGGGTAGGCTCTTTCCTTATTTTTCATATTTTGCCAAGCTTGGTAATCTACTATTTCCTTCAAACCATTGGGCAACATAAATGGGGCAGGAGTAGCGCCTGTATAAATATAATCGGCACCCAAATCTGTCATTGTAAACTTGTCAGGTTCAGGTAAATAATGATAGCCAATCGGTTTCAAATCTTCGTACTTTTCAAGTTTGATTTTGCTGAAATCTGCCATCACTCTTGGTACATTATGGTAACCAATGTTTCCAATTTCATGGGTATTTCTCCTGAAATGTTGAAAAGGATTTATGGGTGAATTGTGCGCAGCACTCTGTGAGTAATTTAATTTATCAGATTGGTATTCAGGAATTTTGGTTGATTTTTCTATGCGATGCGTATATCTATTTACCAACGATATAGCCACAGGCACCTCTAATTCTGGGTCTTCTGTGAGTGAAACTCGCACGGTGTCGCCTAAGCCATCCTCCAAAAGTGTACCAATACCAATCGATGACTTTATGCGACCATCTTCACCTTCACCAGCTTCTGTAACACCCAAATGTAGGGGATAGGGCTTTAGCTTTTCCTCTTCAAGTTTTTTACATAAAAGCCGATAAGCTTGCACCATCACTTGTGTATTGGAGGCCTTCATACTCAACACAATATTGAAATAATTTTCGTCTTCACAAATCCGTAAAAACTCCAATGCCGACTCCACCATTCCTAGTGGAGTATCACCATAACGGCTTAGTATTCTGTCACTTAGGCTACCATGATTGGTGCCTATACGCATAGCAGTGCCATATTCTTTGCATATTTTTATGAGTGGAAGAAACTTTTCTCTTATTCTTTCCAACTCATTTTGGTAACCTAATTCGGTATAATCAATGGTTTCAAATCGCTTTTTATCGGCATAATTGCCAGGGTTTATTCTTACTTTTTCTACAATTCTTGCAGCCAATTCGGCCGCATTTGGAGTAAAATGAATATCGGCAATTAAAGGTGTTTTATAGCCCCTAATCCTTAGTTCCTTCTTAATATTCTCCAGATTTTGAGCTTCTTTTACTGAGGGTGCAGTGATTCGTATATACTCGCAACCCGCTTCTATCATTTTAATGGATTGCTCAACCGAACCTTTTGTATCTAGGGTATCAATTGTAGTCATCGATTGAATGCGGATCGGATAATCGGAGCCCATAAACACCTCACCAATAGCTACTTGTATTGTTTTTCGTCGACTATACTCGGTCAACGAATTACAATAAATATTGCCGTTTTTCAATAAATTGATTTCATTGTTATTTTTCATACTTTAAATTTCAGGAAAATTCTTTTCCAAATAATCTTGCACCAAAGCCAAGTCTGCTTTGGAGGTTAAATCAGGCATCAATTCAAATACGTGGAAAGCTTTCACAGTACCTTTATTTTCTTTTGCAATGCGATTTACAGCCTCTGGCATTTCTTTTTCATTTCTTGACAAATTTAGCGGTTGGCTGCTCATATATTCCAAGCCTTGGTTATATTCCATATTGAAAATATTCATACTTATCCCTAACCTTCCATTTCTTTTTTTGCACTCAACTACTTCATTATCAGATGGTTTTTCTATTAAATCTATCAGAAAACCATTTTCATCTTCATATAAAATAGCGCAGTTTTTTACTTTTTCATAGTCAAAACCTAAGCCTTCAGCATCATAAGATATTAACCCAGCAGGATGCTGATTGTTTGCCATTAACCTAAAAACATTCTCAGAATATAAATTGTCAGAATTGCAGGCTGTAAATTTTTGGCCTTTCCATTCTGGCAATTGTTCCAAACCTTGTTGTACAGCATCGGCAGTACCTAATGGTTTTACTCGGTCTGCAGGAATGATTTGAGTGGCAAATTTTATTTTCATTCCCCAGGTAGCATTATTGGCCATTTGGCTTTCATAATAGGCTTTTGTAACCGTATCTTTTTCGTTCAAAACCAATCCAACCTCCTTAAAACCCCCTTTTGCTGCATTGTAAAGTTGATAGTCTAGAAACGGTCGCCCGCCCTTACCAACGCCTATCATACCTTTGGGTAAGGAATTGGCCTGTTTCATCAATTCTTGATTACTATCACTTCCATCAAAGTCTTTCTTCATTCTGCTGCTCATGCCAGCAGCTAGCACTAATAAATTACTCATATTTTATTGGCTTTGTTTAAGTGAATATATGATAAAAACGCCTGTAAAAAGACCCCTTCCGTCATTCGGCTTTGCCAGAATGCCACCTTCCCAAGGGAAGGATTGGCCAAATCCCCTCCTTGGAGGGTAAGCGAGTAGGGGAGTACGAAGCTTACGAGCGCTAGCTCTGACGCAGTCGGCGGGGTGGGTTTTGCATTTTAACATATATTAAATTAAATAAAGCCATTTTATTTAAATGAAAATGGGGTAATTTCTATTTCTAAAATTATTTCACTTTCATTGATTTTTTTTCTAAAAACTTGATAATTAAACCAATTTCCAAATTAACCAATTTTCCAATCAACCATCAACCCTTGTTCCTCCATCAATACTAATTATATACGCCTTGCCGCCCTCATTTTCAATGGCTTCAGCCACTTTTTCAGGGTTATTTGGTGCATAGGCAAACATGCAGCCGCCCCCACCTGAGCCATTTATTTTGCCTCCCAAAGCGCCTGCCTTCAGTGAAGCATCTATCATACGGTCTATTTTTGGAGTAGAAACTTTTTTGGCATCTCTCAAACTGTTCTGATGCTTATTCAAAAGGTAACCAAATCGGTTGTGGTCAATGTCATTTTCTCGCATCATTTTTTTAGCTTCTAATAATATATCTCTATCTGAAATATTGCCTTTTAGTAAGTTATACTGCTGACTGTCAAATAAATGCTGGTATTGTTCGATCGATTCGGTAGGAGCGGAGTGAAGCGAAAAATCAGGATTTACCTTTTTTATTTCATCAATAATGGCTAACATTCCAAACTTCACCCAGGAAAGTATTTTTTGGGTGTCTTTTGGCTCCAATGAGTCGCCTAATACAAAGCTACCCAACTTTGGTTTCAAAAACTCAATACTAATTTTAGGTACCGATTCCAAATAAATAATATCGCCCACCGCAGTGGAATATTGGTCCATCATGCCACCAGCCTCATTGAACTCAATTACCTCTGACTGGTAACTAATTTCGGCAATATCTTTAGTGGAAATTGAAGGATTTTGATCGCTCATTTTTAGTAAAAAATGAACCCATGTACATAGTAATGCAGATGATGAAGAAGTGCCAGAATTAATAGGAATATTACCATGAACTTCGCAATTTATACCTTTTGAAAAAGTATAACCCATTCGCTGTAAGACGTTTACGGCTGACCTGAAATAATCTCTTTTTTCAATATAAGGAATTTCATTTTCAATATTGAACTCAATTTTTGAGTTAATATCGGGCAGATTTATTTTTATTTTTCTATCAAATATATTGGAGCCTTCAATAGAAACTCGTTTTGAAATTGCCGCTGCAATTACAGGTAGGCCGAGGTAGTCTTGATGTTCGCCAAACAGGCAAATTCGCCCTGGAGTGCTTATTTTCAAAGGAATGAAATTTTAATATTCAATATATTAGGATAATAGGCAAAATTAATCAAAAATGGCCAAATTGGGTATTGCTAATAAAATATTGTTGCAATAGATTGGATTAAATGGAATTTTATTATTTTTGAATGCAATAGTTTAAAATTTAATGCAAAGATTCAATTTTAAACGTTTGTTGTCATAAATATTACGTAATAGTTTTTTTTATTAAAAAGAAGGAAAAACAAAGGATTACTTAAGCGCCTTATTTATAATTACTTACAAAAAAAGGAAAAAATATACAAGAGAAATATACGCAACTCAGCTTTAAGAGTTGAACATATACGCTCTTTGGCAACAATTGCAAGAAACCGCAACCGATATCCAAAAACCGAAAGACTTTCACTCGGCGGACTTTGACTTATTAACTATGTAAAATGGAATTTATAAAAATTATGCTCCCAATATTGATTGCCTTTTTCGGGGTTTTTGTTGTGTATTGGAGAGAAAATAAAAAACAATTCCAAGAAAAAATATTTGAACTAAAAATTAATGCCTATAAAGAAATAATTGAACTTTATGGTACTCTTTATGAAGACTTTTTTAATTTCTTAGACACTTTTCAAGAGTTTACTGGAACTCAAAACGAATGGGAGGTAATTGAAAGACCATTATTCGTTGAGTATTTTAAAAAAGGGCAAACTTTAAGACTATTAATTTACAGATATGGTGCATTACTTCCCGAGTCCATAATTGAAAAAATGAATGACCTTACTTCAACTTTTATGACACAATCCACGACTTTTAATACATTAAAATCAAGTTATCCGCATGACTATTATGGATATTTGGAAACAAAATTATATGAATTCATCGCTGATTGCCGACAGGACTTACAAACAGATGCTTTAAACACAAGTATATTCAAAAGGATTTCTTATAATTTTTACCCAATCGACATTAAATCATTTAAAAAAAGAACGGACTAAAACTATGCCCGAAAGAGTCGAAATGACAAGAAATACCCAGTTTGTATAATAGTAATACTAAGCAAGCATATCACAGCAGACATTAAAATTCAAATATTTGATAACTTTATTTCACACATAACAATATTGATTATTTTAACTAAACAAAGATGCAAAAAAATATCAATATTGTGCAAATAACCGAAGACAATATAATCGGGGTAAAAGAGCAACTATTGCCAACATCGTTTTTATTCAATTTGGGGGACTATGGCACTTAATATTTTCTAACTCTCTTATATTTAACTAATTTAACGGGCTGACACGGTGGTCAAAACCCAAACAAAATAAACACGTGGCCGTTAGGCACAATTGTAAAAAACAACCGATACCAGCTATTTGAACTTGTTGAATATGAAGTTAAACGAGAAAGCAACGAATCCAAAAACAATTAGAGCATTTGAGACCTTATCTGAAAGGTTTTTGCAGACGCATTCAAATACTTATAATTATTCAAAATTTATTTATACAAATAACAATACAAAAAGCATCATTATATGTTCACAGCACGGTGAATTTGAAATGACACCCAAGAATCATTTTCATGGTCAAGGCTGTCCAGTTTGTAGCGGAGTAAAGAAACTTACCACAAAAATTTTTATTGATCGTAGTATAGAAATTCATGGGAAAAGTTATGATTACTCACTTGTCAATTACACGAACAATCATTCTAAAGTTAAAATTATTTGCTCTATTCATGGTTTTTTTGAACAAACACCATCGAATCATTTGCAAGGTAAAGGTTGTTTAAGTTGTAGCGGACATAAAAAAAGCACGACTGAAGAATTTATTTCTAGTGCAAAGAAAGTTCATGGCGACAAATATGATTATTCATTATCATATTATTCTGGGAATAAATCAAACTTGACAATTATATGTAAATCTCATGGACCCTTTCATCAAATTCCTATAAATCACATTTTTCATGGTTACGGTTGCCCATCATGTAGTGGTAATAAAAAACTTGACACAGATATCTTTATCAAAAGATCAATAGATATACATGGAGAAAAATATGATTATTCATTAGTAAATTATAAAGGAAGAGCTCATAAAATTAAAATTATTTGTAGAGAACATGGTTTGTTTGAACAAAAAGCAGATGCTCACCTTATTGGTGGAGGATGTATTACTTGCGGTGGAAATGAAAAGTTAAC
>JANMZR010000236.1:0-12473 GCA_031383555.1 Cytophagaceae bacterium
GCTCCAAATAATCACCTACAATTGATCGAACTGTTATATTTTCAGATAAATTGGCTCTTCCTGGCCTTAAACAACATATACCTCTCACAATCAAACGAATAGGAACACCTGCGGTTGATGCGGCATACAATTCATTTATAACTTCTTTGTCTTGCAATGAGTTTATTTTCAGACATATACCTGAAGGTTTATCTTCTTTTGCGTATTGAGCTTCTTGCCTTATAAGTTCAATCAATTTTTTGCGCATATCACGTGGTGCAGTGATAAGATTCTGATATTCAAATGGTTGCGAGTGACCCGTAATTACATTGAAAAACTCTGAAATATCTCTTGTATATACTTCGTTGGTGGTGAGCAGGCTAATATCGGTGTATAATTTGGCTGTTTCCTCATTATAATTTCCCGAGGAAAGATGCGCATAACCCACAACACCACTGCTTTCACTTCGAATTACTTGCAAAAGTTTTGTATGTGTTTTTAAGTTTTGAATTCCAAAAATTACAAAGCAACCAGCTTTTTGAAGTTTTTGAGCTTCTCTGATGTTTCTCTCCTCATCAAAACGTGCCTTTACTTCAAATAAAACTGATACGTGCTTACCATTTTCTGCTGCTCGCAAAAGGGCATTAGCTATTCTTGAATTTTTTGAAATACGGTACAATGTAATTTTAATAGCCAATACCTGATTGTCCTCCGCAGCTTGTTCTAGTAGCTGAATTACAGGCTCAAAACTATTATATGGGTGATGTAATAGAATATCTCTTTCTTTCATGGCATCAAAAATATTTTCAATTTTTGAACTTTGCATACCATAAGCAGGAATGGCCAATTTTAAAGGTGGTAATTTTGCTTTAATTTCTGGGTGACTTAATATTTGCCAAAAGCCTGAAAAATCTATAATTGTTTCTACCTCAAAAACACCTATTTTATCAATATTCCATCGGCTCATCATCATTTCCAAAAACCATTGGTCATAACTAGGTTCTATTTCAATACGGGTCACACGGCCAAGGCGACGGTCTTTTATCTTTTGTTTTACTTCATCAATAAAATCAGTTTCAGCATCTTCATGCTCCACAAGGTCAAAGTCGCCATTACGAGTAATGCGAAAAAGACAAACAGAAAGTATCTCAATATTTCTATACAAATGCCTAATCTCATGTCTGATTATTTCTTCAATTGGCACAAAAAGTACTCTATCTTCTTTTTCTATTGGGTAAAATCTGGGTAAATTTTGAGGAATTTGTACAAATGAAAGTTTTTTGTTTTCTTCTAATTCTTTGTCATCATCTACTTTCGAAACTACTCCGAAAATCAAGGTTTTGGCCAACAAACTTGGAAAAGTATGCGTTTGGTCAAAAACCATCGGGGTAAGCATCGGATAAATTGTCTTATTGAAATAATCGATAGTAGCCTGTCTGTCAGCCGTTTCTAAATCATCCATTTCCACAATTTGCAAATGATTTTCTTCTAAAGCTGGGAGTATTTTATATTTGTAAAGCTCATCGATTTCGTACATCAATTGTCCAACTCCGCTCATTAGCGTTTTCAAAAAAGGCCCTTCTTTAAGGCCAGAATAGTCAGTGCGCTCTCTACCGATATCCAAATAGTTATATAGAGAGCCCACTCTAATTGAAAAAAACTCATCAAGATTTGAGGCTGTGATAGCCAAAAACTTCAGTTTTTCAAAAATACTTCTGTCCTCATTTCTGGCTTGGTCCAAAACTCTTTCATCAAACTTTAACCACGATAAATCACGACTGATATAGTTTGATTTTGAAACTAAATCGTAGGTTTTGCTAAATTTTTTCACAATTTCTCTTTTTTCTTTAAGGCTTGGATCATACCCCAATATTTTTTTGAAATAAGAAAAAAAGCTCCTTATTGAAGAGCTTTTTTTCTTAAATTTTCGATATTTATGAGTTTTACTTGACATTTTAATTTTTTGACAATTTAAAATCTAAAAAGGTAATTTATCTAATATTTTATTGAAGAGATTTTTTCCTTAAATTTTCGATATTTATGGGTTTCGATTGTCAAACTAAATCAATTCAAATTCTGTTCCTTAATGGCCTGATATTGAGACTCTAGGTTTACTTTTTCTTTTTTCAAAAACTCATCCAATCCTTTATCGAAAGCATTTTTTTCGACTTGTGAAAATGTAAAATATAAATCTTTTAATTCTTGATTTATAGCCAATTTTTCCTCATTTGTTGCGGCATTGGCAGCTCGCATTTGGTATTTTTTATAATCGAAATTCATAGTTTTTAGTTGCTAGTATTTAGTTAGTGGTTGAAACAACAAATTATAAACCACAAACTGCCATCTATTTCCTAAACATCAACCTTAGCGTACTTTGCGTTTTTCTCAATAAACTCTCTTCTTGGTGGAACTTCGTCGCCCATAAGCATTGAAAAAAGGTGATCGGCTTCTACAGAAGATTCCACATTTACTTGCTTTAAAGTACGAGTTTCGGGGTTCATGGTTGTTTCCCAAAGTTGCTCGGCATTCATTTCTCCCAAACCTTTATAACGTTGAACACCAACTGATTGGTCGTTGCCACCGCCGATTTCTCTGATGGCCTGCTCTCGCTGGATTTCTGTCCAGCAATAGCGCATATTTTGTCCTTTTTTCACCTGATAAAGTGGCGGCTGCGCAATATAAATACAACCTCTCTCCACCAAATCTTTCATATATCTGAAAAAGAACGTCAATATCAAAGTACGGATATGACTACCGTCAATATCGGCGTCTGTCATAATAATAACCTTATGATATCGCAATTTATCCATGTTCAAAGCTCTTTCGTCACCATCTTTTCCAAATGAAACGCCCAAGGCAGTGATCATATTTTTTATCTCTTCGTTTTCGTAAATTTTATATTCTTGGGCTTTTTCTACGTTCAAAATTTTACCTCTAAGTGGTAAAATTGCTTGAGTAGCACGGCTACGACCCTGTTTGGCAGTGCCACCGGCAGAGTCTCCCTCAACTAAATAGATTTCACAAATTTCTGGATCTGACTCAGAGCAGTCTGCCAATTTGCCTGGTAAAGAGTTGCCCCCCAAAACGGTTTTACGTTGCACCATTTCACGTGCTTTACGTGCAGCGTGGCGAGCTTGAGCAGCTAATATGACTTTCGCAACTATCTGGCGTGCTTCTTTCGGGTGTTCTTCCAACCAGCTTTCAAGCATGTCACTCATACAAGCAGAAACTGCGCCTGAAACCTCTCCGTTACCCAATTTGGTTTTGGTTTGGCCTTCAAACTGCGGCTCTTGTACTTTTACTGAAATCACTGCAGTGAGCCCTTCTCGGAAGTCGTCGCCAGCAATGTCAATTTTAAGCTTTTCTAATGCACCAGATTTGTCGGCGTAGTTTTTCAAAGTACGAGTTAAAGCACCTCTAAAACCTGCCACGTGTGTACCACCTTCAATTGTATTAATGTTGTTTACATAGGAATGTACGTTTTCAGAATAAGATGTATTATAAGTGATGGCTACTTGAACGGGCACCCCATTTTTCTCGCCCTCCATATAAATCGGCTCTTCAATTAAGGCGTCACGGGTTTCGTCCAAATATTTTACAAACTCAGTAAGTCCACCTTCTGAATAAAATTCAGTAAAAATTGGGTTACCGTCATCGTCTAATTCTCGAAGATCAGTTAAATTAATTCTGATGCCTCTATTCAAGAACGAAAGCTCTCGCAAACGACCAGCAACTGTTTCATATTTATATTCATTAACTGTGAAAATGGTATCATCTGCCTTAAAAGTAATGGTGGTACCAGTTTTATCCGTATCGCCAACAACTTTTACAGGATATTGCGGAATACCGATTTTGTATTCCTGTTCGAATATTTTTCCTTCACGAAATACATTTACTTTAAGGTCTGTAGATAAGGCGTTTACACAAGATACACCCACTCCGTGCAATCCGCCAGATACTTTGTAGGTATCCTTATCGAACTTACCACCTGCATGAAGTACTGTTAAAACTACCTCCAATGCGGAGCGTTTTTCTTTGGTGTGCATGCCAGTTGGGATACCACGGCCGTTGTCTTCCACAGTGATGGAATTATCAGGGTTTATTGAAACTTTAATTAAGTCGCAATGGCCCGCCAATGCTTCGTCAATTGAGTTGTCAACTACCTCCCAAATCAAATGGTGTAAGCCTCTCGCTCCTGTATCACCAATGTACATGGATGGGCGCTTACGCACCGCCTCAAGGCCCTCTAAAACTTGTATATTATCTGCGTCGTAATTACTTCTGTCTAATGCTGGATCGGTCGATTCTGTGGACATATTGGGGTTTTAAAATGGAATATTTTTATTTGCTAAAATTTAAAAACTTATGAAAAATAAAGAACTGTAAAACGGGTTTTAAATATAGGTAAAGTTACATAAAATATATGATTTTTCCGAAAAATTTGCGAACAAAACAGGTAATTTTTGGATACAATAAAACAAATTCTGAACTTGCATACTTCTCAATAACAAACGCCCCAAATAGTTAAAAAGCTTAATGGCTTTTTTTCGTTGATTTAAGTTTGGGAATTATTATCTTGCGAAAATTTGAGAAATTGTTTTCCAAACTTGTCTATAAAAAATCGCTCTAAATACTTGAAAAGTTTTTTATTAATTTATGTTTTGGAATTATTATAATCCGGAAATTTGAGAATTTATTTTCCAAACATAAATCAACAAACAATATGAATTTAATATGCCAAAAAGATAAATTTTCACTGCCTGAAAATGAAATATTTTTGAATTGCGCCACAATGGCGCCACTTATGAAATCGACAGAAATAGCTGGTATTGAGGCTATTAAAATAAAATCTGATCCAAAGTTAATTACTCAAGACACTTTTTTTGAGAGTAATCAAACTTTAAAAAATACCTGTGCCAAATTAGTAAATGCTTCTGCCGATAGAATTGCTTTGATTCCAGCAGCATCCTATGGAATGGCAATTATAGCTAAAAATTTAGCTAATAAGAAAGGGCTAAAACCAGGCCAACATATTATTTTGGTGCAGGACGAATTCCCTAGCGATGTATATGCTTGGGATGAAGTTTGTGCTCATAAAAGCCTAGTAGTCAGAACGATTGTCCCTCCCGATAATAATAACGACCGTGGCAAAGTTTGGAACCAAAGGCTTATTTCTGCTATCAATACTGAAACCTGCTTAGTGGCTATTTCTCCTGTTCATTGGGCTGATGGCACACTTTTCGATTTGAAAGCCATTGCCAATGCTTGCAGGCTCAATGATGCTCTTTTTGTGATTGATGGCACACAATCTGTTGGGGCTTTACCACTTGATGTTCAAGAGATTAAACCTGATGCTTTGGTTTGTGCGGGTTATAAATGGCTCATGGGCCCTTATTCGTGTGGCTTTGCCTATTTTGGGCCTTATTTTGATGACGGTAGCCCATTAGAGCAAAACTGGCTTAATCGTATTGGTAGTAACGATTTCAAAAATTTAGTTAATTACCAATCAAACTATCGATCAGGAGCATGGCGCTATAATGTGGGTGAGCAAAGTAATTTTATATTGAACCCCATGCTTACTGATTCCCTTGAAAACCTGATGAATTGGGGCATTGACAACATACAAGAATATTGTAAAAACTTGGTTCAGGAGCCCATCAATCAACTCAGAAATATGGGTTATTGGATTGAAAATGAAAGCTTTAGGGCCAACCACTTATTTGGTATTCGTTTACCTGAAAATGGAGATATTAACTTGATTCAGAGCCGATTAACAGAAAGAAATATTCATGTTTCCTTCCGTGGGTCGGCTATTCGAATTAGCCCACATGTATATAATAATGAGGCAGATCTGGAAGCGTTGGTTAAGGCGTTAAGTGTATAAATAAAACTAGTTTTTTCTAGTTTTTGAGGTTATACTTTAATGTTGAAAATTAATAAGTAGTTCTACAAATAAATATTCTTGCCCTTTTAAAAATAAAACAAAATGAACAAAATTTTAATTACTCTAACTTTTCTATTTGTAAATACAATTATTTTTTCTCAAACTCCCGAAGGATTAAAATTGAGAGTTGGGTTGCGTGCAAGTATACCAATTAGCGAATTTGGAACACTTTATTCCTTTGGCATTGGTGGTGAACTTCATGCAGAATATGGTTTTAACGACAAATTATCAGGTATTGTCACTACAGGCTATTCATCATTTTTAGGTAAAAGTTTGGACCTTGGTTTTGGCTCTGTTAAGCTTCCTGCTTTCGGATTTATCCCAGCTTTGGCGGGTGTTCGTTTTTATGCATCGGATATGTTTTTTATAGGAGGACAAGTTGGTTATGGTTTGTATAGCGCAGAAGGCGAATCGGAGGGAGGCTTAAATTACCAACCACAAATAGGTATTAATCTTGAAAAATTTCAATTATCATTAAATTATAATAGCACTAAATTTAAAGATGCTGACGAAAATTTTAACCATATTGGTTTGACAGCAGTTTATAAAATTGGGGAATAATTGATTTGATTATTTCAAGCTAGCATCATAAAAATATAATATATACATAAGCCCAAGAAATATATTCTTGGGCTTATTTATTGGCAGATAAATAGATTCAGTTATACGGGCAAATATATTTTGCAGCCAAAACTTACCTTTTTTATTTAGTTCTAGCTTCAAAAGTGAATTTTTATCAAATCACAAATTAGTATCACCTACTTATCACCCGATCCAACTGCTTTTTCTTGTTCCAAGGAGCAGTGGTTTGGTTGGCCATATTTATAACTATTCCGATAACTATTGCCAAAAAAAGGAAAAAGCAAATGATGAATATTTTACGGTTTTTATTCATTTATAACAAATCAAATAGCCGCTAAAGCTGCCTTAATTGCCTCAAAGTTAGGGGTATTGCCAGCATTTTCCAATACCTCAGCATACACAATTTCCCCAGCCTCATTAATTACAAAAGCTGAGCGTTTTGAAACACCATCCAAGCCCAATATCCAATGCTGGTAAAAAGAGCCATAAGTTTTTTGATGCTGTTTTGTTGAAATCTGAAAGCAAATGAAATGGAAGATTTTGCTCTTCCTTGAATTTCTTCAAAGTAAAAGGTGAATCCACAGAAATACCCAGAACCTCTGCATTTAGTCCGGAATAATAGGCAATATCGTCACGAGTTTGGCAAAGTTCGGCCGTGCAAACACTCGTAAACGCCATTGGGAAGAAAAGAATAACTACTTTTTTTCCTTTAAAATCTGATAAACTGATTGGCTTTTTTTCGGTACTAATCAGTGTAAAATCTGGAGCGTTATTGCCAATTTGAAGTAACATATTTTTCAAAAAAAGGGTTATTGTAACGAAAATATAACATCAAAACCAATAAAAAGTTTGATAAATTACTTCAAATTTACTGAAACGCCAGCACTCAACCACCTTTTTGGCTGCTCTACAAAGCCAAATTCGTAGTAACTTCTATTCAATAAATTGGTGCCATCTACAAACAATCGGAAATATTTTTGAGTGAAATTTAGGCGTACATCTATCAGATTTATGGGTGCATAATTAACAGGCAATGTATTGGCATTCAGCTGATAACTACCCTCCCGTTGTTTATTAGTATACCAAGTATCAAATATTATGTTTTGGGCAAAACGCCAGTTAAATCCTACTGATGCTTTATTTTTCAGGTAATTCAAAGTATAAAAACTTTGGTAACCAGCTTCTTTTTTATCAGCATTTATATAGGCATAATTAAACTGAATCCTTTGCAAAAAACAGTTTGTATTGCCTTTAAAATCACTTACATTCAATACAGTCGAAAACTCAAAACCCCGGGTATTCATATCGCCAATTGTTTCCATGGTGGGTACTGGAAATTCAGGTCGCTTTACTTTATCAATTGCCGAATTAGAATGTTTGTAAAAAACTGCTGTTGTCCATTGAACAGCTTTTGCTTTATGTTTCATACCAATTTCATAGGTCCAAGCATCTTCTGGTTGTAGATTTGGGTCACCTTTTACAGTAGCACCAGTTAGGTACATTTCTGTGAAAGTTGGAAATCGCAATGATCGATTTACACTTGAATAAATATTTTTTCTTTCAGTAATTGCATAAGAAAAATCAGCTCCTGGGTACCAATTGTTTCCAAATTGGGAGTTGAAATTTAAAAGAGTTCCAAAGGTTAAAGTGGCTTTTTCAAATTGTTTATATTGCTCAAAATAGGCCGATGAATTCTTGCGAATTTTACCTTTCGTATAATTGATTTTTTGATAACCCAGCTCTAAATCAGATTGAATCTCAATTGGATTTGCTAAAATATCCCCTAGTCTATTGCTTATAACGCCTTCTGAGCGCCATTCAAGCCCGATTGAAGTAGTGCCCAAATTTGAAATCAATTTATTAATCCAACTTAAATCTTTTACTTCTGTTTGGTGAAAGTTTATGGAATTAAATTTGTCAGCAGTTTTTCGATATTTATTAAAATCGTACATATCGTCGTGGTTCCGCCAAGAAGCAGTGAGAATAGTCGAAAAATTATTACCAATATTTTGTTTTATTTGACCTATAAAAACTGCCGAAGAAGTTTCCTCATATTGATCATAAAAAGTTGGGGAATAATAGTTTGCAGCTCCAAATTTATTTGAAAATAATCCAGTTGAAAGGTTTATTTCTGTTGATTTCGAAACAATAAAACCCGATTTTAAAAATATATTTGTTCGATCAAAAGCAGTATTTTTTGCAAAACCATTGCTGACAATAAACTCGTAACCACCCGAAATATTAATTTTATTAAATTTTTTGGCACCTCCAATATTTAATTTGTTAAGGCCAAATTGTCCGTGCGAATAGCCTAAATTTAATTGGTTCGGCTGATTTTTTTTCGTAATAATATTAATAACTCCTGCAAAAGCTGAAGGTCCATAAACCCTTGATGCACCTCCTTGAAGCACCTCAATTCGCTCGACCATTTCCATTGAAACGGGTAAATTGAGTGAATGATGGCCCGTTTGTGGGTCGTTGAGTTTCACACCATCGAGCATTATCAAAGTTTGGTCATAATGCCCTCCTCGTATGCTTATATCCGCCTGTACACCAAGTGGTCCACGGGAGCGCACATCCACATTTAGGGCGTATTGGAGTATGCCGTCTAAAGTTTTTACGGGTGCTAGTTCAATATCTTTTGCAGTGATTATTGAAATGTTTCTAGCTACTTTTTTGATTTCTGTTTCTTGAAAGTTAGCAGTAACTATCACTTGGTCAAGTGTTTGTGTGCTGTCTTGTGCTATTAATGTAATTTGACTTATTAATAGTATTGTAATTATTGTAAATTTCATATTCATAAACTATGTTGGAAAAAAATATCTGCCGGTTAAATTGAGTTTTTTCCATAGATTTAATAGAAGATTTCTTTCTGAAACCCCATTTAACTATTTGAAACTCCTTGTTTAAACTGCGATAATTTCCTCTTCAAAATTGCGTGCCAAAGCTTTGTAATCAATTTTACCAAAGTCGGCTCTTGGTAAATTTTCAAACTCTTGAATTCGTTGCGGAATTTTTGTAGCGTGTAGATGTATAGCTAATTGGCTAAATATATCTTTTGAATAGATATTATTTTGATATCCATTTTGGCAAGAATAGCCAAGGAATATCTCATGGGAAAGGTCTTCTTGGATTAAACCAATAGCCGCCACTTCAACGATAAAAGGTAGCTGCTTAACTATGTTTTCAATTTCTTCTGCAAATACATTGAGGCCTCTGCGGTTAAACATTCTACCTGCCCTACCCATCAAAATCAATTGATTATCAATGAAATAACCTAAGTCGAAATTGGTTTTTACTTTCCTGAAATCAGGAGAAATATAGGGGCTTTCTACAAAAATTTGTTCATCCTCAATCTTGATTTTCACTTCAGGAAAGGGCTTACCAACCGAAAGGGGATTGGCAATTATTTCAGGACCCTGGTGATAAGTTATATGACCCAATTCTGCAGATCCGTAATATTCTGACAAAATAGCATTAGGAGCAAAATCGATTAATTTTTGAGCAAGGCTAGGTTCCAGCTTTTCTCCTGCACTTACTATCGATTTTATTTTGGGAAAATTATGTGTATTTTTTATCAATAATCTATAATGAGATGGCACCATAAATATACTGGTAACCTGCTGATTTGCAATTTGTTCTTCCCAAATATTTGCTGAATTTAATGTCGTTAAAACCACTGTACCCCCCAACCAAAGTAGGTGTAAAACGGCATTCAAATTAGCAGAATAGCTAAGGGCATCTAATACAAAAAGTCGATCTGTTTGAGTAATTCCAAATACCTCCGATTGATGAGGAAATGCTGTTAACCATGCCTGGTAATCTTTCCAAATTAAATTGGGTATAGAAGTAGTACCAGAAGTAAGAACACCAAGAAATTTGGTTGTGAGCTGTACGTTTTGTGTAGTGAATTTTGAATGGGGTGTGGTGAATTTTGAATTTTGAATTTTTGTATTTTCATTTAAAATAAATCCATCATATTTTTCGCATAAATTATCTAACTGATTCCCATTAAAATGTTTACCAGCAAATACACCTACTTTACCTATAGAAATACCTGCCAGAAAATTCAAAAGATTTTCGAGTTCATTTGTATGGTTTAAGAATAAAATTTTCTTTGAAATATTGGAAATAAATCCCCCTTTTTTATTGACATTATCAAAAAGCTCACCATAAGTCACAGTTTTCCCTTTATAAACAATAGCTTGTTTATCAGGAGTTTGTGAGGCAAATTGTTTTAGTTTTTGGATTAGCATAGCCCCTCTGCCGATTCGTCGGACCGCCCCGATGGGGGAGTATTTGATTGATTTTTAAGATATTCTAGAGAAATCATAAATCTTTAGTTTTTTTAATTCCCTTTTCGGGGCGGTCCTACGTTTCGGTTAGGAGGCCTCAATTAAAACCGCCATTCCTAAACCTCCAGCAGCAGCAATAGCAACAATTCCTCTTTTAGCATTCGTAACTTTCATAGCCTCAATTAAATGCAGTAAATTAATAGCTCCTGATGCCCCAAAAGGGTGACCATAAGCTAAATTGCCTCCAAAGATATTGATTTTAGAATGTTTTATCTGAAAATGTTGGGCAAAAGACAGCGCATTTATAGCAAAAGATTCATTTACTTCAAATAGATCAATATCTTCAGTTTTGACTCCCGTTTTTCTAAATAAATTTTCAACTGCCCAAATTGCACCTATTGGTGCAAGTGGGGGTGAGCCTCCGACGGTTGCACTTGACGATATTTTAAAAGTCGGTTTTAGGTCAAATTTTTTACAATAATTTTCAGAAACTAAAAGGTGAATGCAGGCCCCATCATGTAAATGAGAGGTATTTGTATGGTCAATTAATTGAGTAGTTTGGTTAAGAACTAGGCGTTCAAAGCTCAAATCTTTTTTTATAGACTGGTCATTTTCAAATGAATAAAAAGGATGAATTGCTTCCCAAAGTAATTTATTATCAATGGTTTCTATTGCTTTTTTATTGCTGTCAACATTCCATTGAATCATGGAATTTTTTGAAATATTAAATTGGTGAGCCACATTTTCCGCTGCTTTAATTAGGCTCGCATCACCGTATAAACTGGGAGCAAAATTTGCTTGAGTATAAAATGTATTTTCATTAAAATACCGCTCATCATTGTGTTGATAAGCTCTTTTTGGGGCTAAACTATTGCTTTCCATACCACCTGCTAATATGCAATTAGCACCTGCTTTTATCTGATTATCGGCCAAAATGATTGACTTTAATCCTGAAGCACATTGGGCATCTACTGTATATGCAGGAATATTTACCGAAAAACCTGCTTCCAGTGCAGAGAAACGTGCCATATTACCACCAGTCCCTAATGCGCAACCCATTATAATTTCGTCTAACTCTATTTGCAAAAAAGGGTATTTTTGCAAAAATCTAGACAATAATTTTCCAGTAAAAACTTCGGGAATAATACTTTTATACAACCCATTTACTTTACCAATTGGTAATCGCAAGCCTTCAACAATATAGGAGGATGGTTTGGTTATCAAATTTTAATATTAATGAACAATAAATTGAAAAATAAAATTATCATTGTTAAACCCAATGAGTTCTTTATCAGTTATTTTAGTTGTATAAAGCATATTTTTTAAGGCTAATGGATTTTTAAATTTAATTGAAAAATTAGCAGGGTTTGGGCTAAAATAGGATAAAATATAATCTAAAATTAAGATTCCTGGTAATATTGGATTTACACCAAAATGAACAGGATTTTTATCACCAGAAATGATTAAATATTTTGTTAATTCTATCTGAGAAAATGATTTTGATATAACTAGATTTTCCAACTTTTTTTTAAAAGTATCACTTTTCAATTCTTTTGATTTTGGGTTTTGTTGAAAAGTTTTTTGAATTTATTGACTGATTTGTGTGGTATATTTGTGTGTGATGTTCGTGTTTGTGTTTTGGTTGGTTAGACTGCGAGAAGAGAAGAGCAAAC
>JANMZR010000431.1:0-10934 GCA_031383555.1 Cytophagaceae bacterium
CTAACTTCAATTTTTGATATCCATATTTTATTTGCAAAACAGAACCTTCACTCATTTGGTTGAAATACCTTATTGCTTGAGTTGCCAATTGTTTTTTAAGCCAATTAGGGTTTTCTGGCAAATCTATAAAATGATTTGGAAAAACACCTTCAAAATAAGCTTGGAATTCCCTTTCATTTTTATCGTTTATGATTTCGTCTCCTGTTTTTTGATGAATATGAAGCATTTCGTGGGCCAACATATTTACAACCATTTCCATGGGAAACTCAAAAAGGTTTTCAGGAATACGTACTATTTGTTTCAGGTCTTTACCAAAGTCACCTTCAGTGGTTACAACCAGTTGTTTAGCAGCATCAATTGGTTTTAGGGCTAATTCAAGGTTAGATGGAAATATATTGTATTTTTTTAATAAGGCCTTTGCGGCTAATAAAATACCTTTTTTATCAGCTATCTTTTTTATTTGAATGGCAATTTTATTGTGGTTTTTCATTTTTGAATTTTGCAATTTTACAATTTTTATGCTAAAAACGATTTATTAAACTAATTTTATAACGCTCATTGACAAAATTTCTCATTTTGATTGAAATATGTTGAATTTTTATCTTTGAATACTATTCAAAAAAAAACTCTTAACTGAAAATTAAGTTATATAATTAATGCAAAATAATATAATTAGGGTTTTCTTTATTTTTTGTTGGGTTTTTACTTTTCAAATAAGAAATTTATTGGCTCAAAACAGCCTTACAAATGGTCTAATTCTTTGTTATCCTTTCAATAAATCATATAATGATGCTGCTGGCAATGGCTTTCATGCTGGTAAAAATAGTACTGATTTGGTTGCCGATCGATTTAATAGAGAAGAAAGTGCTTGCTTCTTCAATGGCATCAATTCATTTATTGAAATTAATCCAACACCTTTCAAAATTGATTATTTCAGCATATCTCTTTGGATTCGGTTGGATACTCCTCCAGAGGTAAATAAACCTCAATATTTATGGTCGGCTGGTTCAAACAACGGTGAGCAGTCTATAATTTTAGAGAGAATTGGCTCCCAAATAGTTTTGAAAGCGGGAGGTGCAGTCTCTGAAACTGAAAATATTTACTGTGAATTTAGCGGAATCGGAACTAGCAAATGGTACCATTTAGTATTTCTGAGAGAGCCAAATAATATTTATTTGTTTGTAAATGGCAAACAAGTAAGCTCCCAGCCGAATATCGGTAAAGGTGCCTTTTATGGGACAGATTTTCCAAGGGTATATTTGGGAACCAGCAAACGAATCGATGGGTTTATCCCCAATTTTAATGGAATTATTGACGATGTGCATATATACGGGCGAGTGATTACCTCATTTGAAATAAATAAACTTTTTGAAGGTGAAAAACAGCCAGAAATTGAGCTGATAATAGATAATTTAAGCCTTTGCGGTAGCGAAACAGTGTATTTTCTTATAAAAGGAGCCGCTGAAACTGCCAATTATTTATGGAAAATTGGTGACTTCAAAAAGGAAGTTTATGTGAATAAATTTGAGTTCGAAACCATAAAAAAACCAGATGACTATGATTTGGATATTTCTGTTGAAATAATTGACGACTTTAGCTGTTTTCCGCAAAAACCAATAAAAGCAACTAACAAAATAAAGGTAAAAGTATGCTCAGAATTAATAAATTTGAATATACCAGATATATTTACGCCTAATGGTGACGGTGTGAATGACAAATGGATTATCCCAAATTTGGCGAGAATACCAGAAGCCAACTTGTATATTTATAACAGAAACGGGATTTTAGTATTCCAATCGAAAGGCTATACCAAACCTTGGGACGGCACTATTAATGGTGCATCGATTGTTCCTGACAATTATAATTACATTATTCAAACTAACATAAAAGGCGAAAAGACGATAAAGGGTTCTGTGGCGGTGGTTTGGTGATTAATAAATGAGATTTATTTATTCTGAATAAAATTTTCAGCCGACTCCCAATCCTTCTGATTATCAATATCTACCGAATATTTTTCATCCATTTCATATTTTTTAATTTTATCAAAGTCACTGAAATTGTTTGCTTTTCGTAATTTTTCCACTTCAAATATATATATTGAACCATTAAAAGCATAAATTGGGGGGCAGTCTTGTCGCCTTGTAAAACTGCCATTTCCTTTTGAAATGGATAAATATCCATCATTTTTTTCTTCAAATAAATTAAAGTAAGGGTTTGATTTAGAGATAGTTGTAGAAACAATTGCTTCAGTATTTTTGTCAAATAATGCTAATGCTTCTTCCAAATGAAATGGCTCTCTAATTGGGGAAGTTGGCTGAAGTAGCACTAGAAATTTATATTTTTTGGTGGCATAAAAGTCTAATGCATGATGAAGCACTGAAAAGGTAGAACTATCATCTTGTGAAAGTTCATTTGGGCGAATAAAATCAACATTTAAGCCAATTTTATTTGCACAATTTATTATTGCATCGCTGTCTGTAGTGAGACAAATATTCTCATCATTAGTAAATAATCTGGCATATTCAATACTATAATGTATCAAAGGTTTGCCAGCTAACTCCTTAATATTTTTACCTGGAAGTCCTTTTGAGCCTCCACGAGCAGGAATCACAAATAATATTTCGTTAAAATCTATCAAAACTTTAAATGTTTAATATCCTCTTGGGCTTTTTGAAAATCCTCCATTCGACCAATATCAAGCCAATAACTTAATATGGGTTCTGACACCAATTTATAATTTTTATTCATAATAGAAGCCATCAAATCGGTAGCATCAAATCTTTGGTTATCAGGGATTAACTCTACTAATTTTTTTTTGAAAAGATAAATGCCAGCATTTGAATGGAAGGTATATTTTGGCTTTTCCTTAAATCTTTTTACAATATTTTTTTCTTCAATTTCCATTACAGCATAAGGCACTTCAATATGATATGGGATAGTTGCAACTACCATATCGGCATTATCGTTTTTAAATGTTTCATATAAAATTTCGAAATCAATATTTGTTAATAAATCAGAATTCATTACTAATAAGGTGTCATATTCGAAATTATCGACTTTTTTTATGGCTCCAATAGTTCCTAAAGGCTCATTTTCATAGATATATTTTATTTGGGCACCGAAATCTTTGCCATCACCAAAATAATTTACAATTTGATCTCCTAAATAATTCAAGGAAATGTAAATATCTTTTATTCCATATTTGATTAATTGTTCAATATTATATTGAATTATAGGCTTGCCATTGACTTCAAGAAGCGGTTTTGGAGTATTTGCTGTTAAAGGTAAAAGCCTTTCGCCTTTTCCTCCAGCCATAATTATTGCGGAGGCTGGAATATTAGCAGTATTGGCTTGTAAATCAAGTACTTGAATTAAAGTTTTATTATGATTTAGGAGAGGGACAAATCGGATATTTTTCGACTTTAAAATGCTTACTTCCGCTTTATAATTTGTGTTTTCAAGAAAATATTTGAAATTACGATTCATAAATTTTGAAAGTGAATCTTCAACACTATAATTGTTTATCAAGCCTCGTCGGATGTCTCCATCAGTTACTGTTCCAACAATTTTTTCAAGATCATCAAAAACAAATAAAACAGGCGCAATTATTCCTTTTGCTTCATTGTCAAGCTGTTGCAAAGCTTGTCGAGCTGAAGATTCTAACTTGATAAGAAATTTGTATTTATCCATTTTTTTTTGCCTTTTTCTATTTTGGTAGTTGGAATATCATAAAAATATTTGGTTCGAATCCCATTAAAATTGAAATTGGATAGTACTTCCATAATTTGTGATATTGCTGTACCGTTGCCGTAAATATTTTCTACCTTTTTGCTATATTCTTGAAATTGTAAAGAAACAGCTTTTGTTATTGCGTTTTTAATACTTTCTATTTCTGTATCACAATCAATTACCGATCCGGCTTTAATTCTGCCTTTTTGCCTATTACCAATGTTAACAGTTGGAATACCAAAAGAGGGCACCTCAATTATTCCTGATGATGAATTTCCAATAACAGCTTTTGAATATTTAATTGCTGAGAGATACCTTAAAGTTCCCAAATTTTTAAAAGCTTTTACCCTATTTGGGTTTTTAATCTCATAATCTTTTATCATTTCAATAATAACTTGGCCATCTGCATCGGCATTTGGGTAAGTAAAAACAATTTGATAATTGGAAAAAAAATCAAGTGCTTCAATAAGCTTTGAAAATTGGGATTTCGAAGTTTCATTTTCTAAGGTTACTGGGTGGAAAGTAATTAAGAAATAAGGTGTTGTAAGATCAATTTCTAAGGATTTACCGAGTTGGTTTATTGAAATAAGGCTCATATTAAGCACATTTTCTATACCTGTTGAGCCAACATTAAATACACGCTCTGGAGCTTCCCCTAGTTGAATTACTCGGTTTTTATAAACCTCAGTTGACGTAAAATGAAGGTAAGCCATTTTGGTAATAGAATGCCTGAAAGCATCGTCCATGGCGCCTTCTGTGACATCACCTCCTGAAATATGAGCAATAGGAATTTTTAATAAAAAAGCCGCCAATGCACCGGCAAACGCTTCAAATCGGTCACCGAGAACAATAAATAAATCAGGTTTTAGTTTCTCAAGGGCCTCTGAAATTTTAATAATTCCAATACCTACACTTTTTGCAATTCCTAAACTAGTATCGTCATTTAGTTCTATATCAACTTTTTCGGAAATGTTAAAACCGTCTTTTTCAATTTCATTAAATGTATTACCAAATTGTGGTAACAAATGCATGCCAGTTACTAATATTTGTAATTCAAAAGCGTCGTTATTTTTTATAGCCTTCATCAATGATGAAAGCAATCCATATTCGGCACGACTGCCAGTAATGACACATATTTTTTTCATATTTCTATCAACTCATCTTCCTTAAAGTCCCTAATGGCAGTTTTCCCTATAATTTCGTCCCAATGCATAGGGCTTAAACCATTTCCTGGGCGCTTAACAGTGAGGTTATTTTCATCAAATAATTCACCTTTTTTTATATCTTTTAACGCCAAAATACTTTTTCGAGCAATTAACATATTTTTAAGTTCTGAATCAGTAACTTCTTTTATTCCGGAACCTGAAATCGCAATTTCTACATTTCTGATTGCCTTTACCATTGCCTTCAATTCATCAGGCTCTAAACTTGCCTGATGGTCAGGCCCTTCCATGGTTTTATCTAATGTAAAGTGTTTTTCAATAACTGTTGCCCCTAAAGCAACCGCAGCTATTGCAACTTCTATACCCTCCGTATGGTCTGAATACCCCACTTTTATATCAAATTTCTCTCTAATCGTATTCATTGCCTTTAAGTTTACATCGTGCATAGGCGTCGGATATTCGGTGTTGCAATGAAGAATGGTTATGTTTTCCTTGTCTGTACCAGTATTTAAAATTACATTTAAAGCAACTTCAATTTCTTGCAAATTTGCCATTCCTGTTGACATAATTATCTTTTCGAAATTTTGTGACATTTTTCGCAAATAAGGCAAATTTGTGATTTCTCCAGAAGGAATTTTGCCAACAGTAATTCCCATTTTTTTTAATAAATCTATACTATCAAAATCAAAAGGCGTGGATAAGAATTTTATTGGTTTAGTTCCACAATATTCTAATAAAACTTTGTGGTCGTCATCACTCAGTTCCAAACGTTTCAACATATTCCATTGACTTTCTTGAGCATTAGTCTGAGCTTTTTGATAATCAGCTTTTTGTGCTTTTTTACTTACAAGATTTGAAGCTTTGAAAGTTTGAAATTTCACGTAATCTACCCCTGCTTCAAAAGCAAAATCTATCAGTTTCTTTGCTAAATTGATATCGCCATTATGGTTAACTCCCGCTTCTGCTATTATAATAGTTTGGCTCATTTATTTTATTTTTTTTAGAGGATTTCCTAAATATATCCCTTCTTTTTTGAGTATTTTTTTTACTATGGTGCCTGCCCCAATCAGCGTATTAGGCATAATTGCAACATTTTGATAAAAAACAGAATTACTTCCAACGAAACTGTTATCGCCAATTACAACCTCTCCATTCAATATAGCATTAACTGAAATGTGACAATTATTTCCCACTTTTACATCATGTTCAAGAACCGCCCTGGTATTAATTATACAATTATTTCCAACAATTACACCAGCATTTACAAAGGCTTGGTGCATGATGATTGTTCCTTCACCTATTTTTGAATGTTTTGAAATATATGCTGTATTAGCAATTATAGTAGCTAATTTCCCGCCAGATTCTTTTACGATTTGGGCTAATTTAATCCTTACATCTGGCGACTTTATCTGCCCAACTGTAATTAAAAACTCGACATTTTGCTTGGCTAAATCGGGTATTAAGTTATCATTTCCAATTATGGGATAACCTAATATTAGCCTGTTTTTTTCTGAATTCTTTTCTAAAATTCCTTCTATTTTATATATTCCGGTCGATTCAATCACTTCAATACATGAACTACAATGACCACCACCACCAATAAGTATTAGTTTTTTCATGAATAAAATTGTTTTATCAACATTATCACCCTTTGTACTTCATCATCAGTAATATTTGTTGAACACGGCAGACTTACGCATTGTCCATAAACACTTCCTGCAACATCGTTTTCTGTAATATAGGTAGCATTTTTCATAAACGGTAAGCGGTTCATTGGTATCCAAAATGGTCTAGCTTGAATGCCGTTTTCAATCAAATATTTCAATAATTCTTGTGCTGTTGGCGTTTTTACAGTATAAAGCCAATTGTTTGCTTTAACGCCATCAGTTATTTTTTGCGGGGAAATCCCTTTAATTTTCAATAATTCTGCATTGTAAATAGCTGTAATTTCTTGTTTTCTTATCAAAAAACCTGATAACTGCTCCATTTGTGCAACTCCCAAAGCTGCCAAAATATTTACAAGTCTATAGTTGTAGCCAACTTCATCATGATCATATTCTATTGGGTCTGATTTTGCTGTAGTTGTAATGTGTTTTGCTCTTTTTGCAAGGGTTTCCTCATTAGTCAAAATCATGCCGCCACCACCTGTTGTAATTATTTTATTTCCATTGAAGCTGATCGTACCAAAAAGACCAAAAGTGCCAGCATGTTTTCCGTTAAATGTACTTCCCAGCGCTTCTGTGGAATCCTCTACTACTTTGATATTGTAACGATTAGCAATCTTCATAAGCCTTTCCATATCACACATATTGCCTAATACATGTACAGGCATAATCGCCCTAATACATTTATGATGAATCAAACTGATGGTTTCATTATTGCTTTTGTAGGTATGTTTTTCAAGATAATTTTCTAACAAATCTAAATCAATTTGCCACGATTCAAAGTCTACGTCCATTAGAATAGGCGTTGCTCCTGTATAATGAACGGCATTGGCAGATGCCACAAAGGTAATATTTGGAACAATTACTAGATCGTTATCTGATACACCTGCTAATTTGAGTGCAATATGTAATGCAGCAGTTCCATTTGATGTAGCAATCGCATATTTTGCCCCTGTGAAGTCCGCTAATGAATGCTCAAAGCGATTGACATAACTTCCGACTGACGACACCCAACCAGTATCAAGGCAATCTTTTATGTATAGCCATTCATTGCCAGCTAGGTTGGGTATTGATAATGGGATCATATTTATTTTATTAAAAACACAAATTATTTATAATATTTTCAAATATTATAAATATCTACTTTATATTTTGATAGATTTTCTTTGTTTGAAAACCATTGAATTGACTCCGCAATACCGCTCTCTAATGTATATGAAGGTTTCCAGTTTGTCAATTCCATAATTTTTTTATTAGAGCCAAACAGTCTTTCTACTTCGCTTTTTTCAGGTCTCAACCTTATTTCATCAGATATTATGCTGGCTTGAGGGTTTATTTGGTTGATAATATTTTGAGCCAAATCACCAATTGTGATTTCTTCTTGCATAGCAATATTAATTTCGTGCCCAATAGTTATATCTGATTTTGTGATTTCAATAAAGCCATTAACCGTATCTTTTACAAATGTCAAATCACGAGTTGGGTGTAATGATCCTAATTTGATTTCAGTTTTCCCATATAACAATTGTGTAATAATTGTAGGTATTACAGCTCTAGCCGACTGCCTAGGACCATATGTATTGAAAGGGCGAACGATGGTAATAGGTACATTGAAACTTCTGTAAAATGAATCAGCCATTGCATCGGCCCCAATTTTGGTGGCGGAATATGGCGACTGACCTTGGCGAGGGTGTTTTTCATCAATTGGCACATATTTGGCAGTACCATAAACCTCTGATGTTGAGGTTACTAATATTCTTTCAATTCCCAACTCTTTAGCGGCTTGCACAATATTTAATGTGCCTTTTATGTTTGTGTCGGCATAGGTGTCTGGTGAATGATAACTATACGGAATCGCTATCAATGCAGCTAAATGAAATACTATTTCAACATCTTTCATGGCATTTTTCACACCATGCGGGTCACGAATGTCTCCAGAAAATACTTCAATTTGTTGCAGCTTTTCTTTTGGAAAAGAGTCCAACCAGCCCCAAGAGTTAAATGAGTTATAATATACAAATGCCTTAACCTGACAACCTTCATCGATAAGTTTTTCAACCAAATGGCTGCCAATAAATCCATCGGCTCCTGTAACTAGAACTTTTTTATTTTTTAATTCCACTATAATTTTATTTTATCAAAAACATCTATATAACTTCTCTCGCTAGCATTTTTTATGATTGTTCCTTTATATTTAGCATATTTTGCTAGCACTTCATAACCTTTAAAAGCTTTGTGTAACGATAAAAATTGTGCTGCCATGTACGATTTATGGGTTTCAAATTGATCATTAATTTCAATTTTATTTGAGCCATAAAAATGAATATCATTCAAAATTAACTTATTATTTTCGTCAAGCCTTAGGGTTTCGTGCCAAGTATGGTCAGCTCCGAAAATTAATATATTTTTAAATCCCAAGTTAATGCTTTTGAAAATAAGCGCTACCAATACATTTTGGCATTGAGGCATCGCTAAATTTTTACTAAAAAACCAAAATTTAAGCTTATCAAATCCTTCAAAAATTAAATAATTGAAATAGTATACTCGAATGTTTTTATTGCTTTCTATTTTTGAAATAAAATCTGTTGACTTTTTAAATTTATTGGTAAGAAAAAGATTCATAGGCCAAATTGTATTTTTCACAATATTTTGAACAGCAATACTTGCCAATTTATGATTTGGGTTGAGAAAGGCCTCATCGAGCAATAAATAGTTTTGAGGCTTTAGCGTTTGAAACAAGTTGGAATTAGCAAACATATTCACACAAAACATTTCATTTTCTTTTATAAATGCTAGATGATGTTCAATGGAAGCATTTAAACTTGGCCCATTTCCTAAAATAACACATGTATCTGATTTTACTTTGGGAGTTTTTGTGTTAAAACTAAAATTTAAAATAAATTTAATCAGCGATTCAATACTTTCAATTAATTGAATCCCAAATTCCTTTATTTTTATTAATATTTCATTCAAAATGAGACGATTTTAGGAGAACTTTTAGCGCTATTTTTTATAAAATTACCCAATTTTGCAACATAATGCCAAAGTCAACCTAATTTTGTGCAAATATCCAACGCCAATTAATGGGAATAATAATAAAGCAAAGTATAAAAAGTTCAATTTTTGCCTATGTTGGTATTCTTATTGGTTTTGTCACAACTGCACTTTTAATGCCAAAAGTACTCTCAGAGGCAGAAGTGGGATTAATAAGACTCATTACTTCAATATCAATTTTATTGGCACAATTCTCAAATTTGGGTTTTAACGCAGCTGGGGTTAGGTACTTCCCCTTTTTTAGAAATTATGAAAACGGGCACAACGGATACTTATTTTGGGCCTTCTTTACAACTATGGTTGGTCTTTTTATAACGCTATTAGTTTTGTTTTTCAATGACGGCCTTATTCTTGATTTTTTCAATGCAAGCAAATCGTCATTGCTAGGAGAATACCTTATTTGGGTAATACCATTAACCATATTTACAGTTTTTTTCTATGTTTTTGATAATTATTCTCGATTTTTATTTGACTCCACTTCTGGTACAATCCTTAAAGAATTTATCCAGAGAATATTTATTTTATTAGCAGTTTTAGCAGTTTTTTTTAAATTTTCTAATTTCGACAATTTTGTACTCTTGTATGTTTTTGCTCTTTCGTTTCCTACAGTTTTATTGGTAATCCAACTTTGGCAAAAAAAGCAATTGGTATTAAAGCCAATAAATAAAATTTGGACAAAAGAGTTTACTAAAGGGTTTTCCAATTTAGCTATGCTCACTTTTTTATCAGGTTTTAGCACCCAAGTTGTTCAATATATCGATCAAATTCAGGTAACTAAATATATCAGTTTGGAAGCCAATGGCATTTATGCCACCATGATGATGTTTGGTACTGTAATATATATGCCAACATTACAACTTTCCCGAATTGGTAGTTCTGTAATTGCCGAGGCTTGGAAAACCGATAATTTTAAAACAATAAGTGAAGTATATTCGAAAAGCTGTCTGAATTTATTGCTATTTGGTTTGTTTCTTTTTTTATGTGTCAGCCTCAATCTTAGTAATTTGTTTGAATTTTTACCAAATTATCAATCAGGTTATTGGGTGGTTATATGGATCGGCCTAGGCAAGCTATTTGATATGGCCACTGGGCTCAATGGTGTTATACTTCAAACTTCAAAATATTATTATCTTGATACACTTTTTATGATGTTTTTAATAGTTAGTACATGGTTTCTTAATTCAATGCTCATTCCACAGTTAGGAATTACTGGAAGTGCTATTGCTACCACAATAAGTATTTTAATGTTTAATATATTCCGTACAATATTTGTTTGGTGGGCCTTTAAACTCATGCCATTTTCGTGGAAAAATTTTAATTTAAT
>JANMZR010000436.1:0-13016 GCA_031383555.1 Cytophagaceae bacterium
GCATTTGTATTGCTTCGCCAATTGCCTATTTTGCCATGAAAAGTTGGCTTCAAAGTTTTGCTTTCAGAGTTGATATTAGTTGGTGGGTATTTGTTTTAATCATTGTTTTTATTTTTGGTATCAGCAATCAGGTTTGAGGTATCAGTTTCGTCTCATTTCTGATAGCTGATACCTTAACCTCATACCTATTTACTCCGTTTTCAAACTCTTCACAGGGTTCATTAGGGCCGCTTTAACCGATAGATAACCAACGGTTAGGAAGGCAATTAAAATTGTCAAAATACCTGATAAAACAAATACCCACCAACTAATATCAACTCTGAAAGCAAAACTTTGAAGCCAACTTTTCATGGCAAAATAGGCAATTGGCGAAGCAATACAAATGCTTATCAAAACGATTAGTAAGAAATCTTTTGATAGCATTTCTACAATTGAATTGATGCTTGCACCTAATACTTTTCGGATGCCGATTTCTTTGATTCGTTGCTCAGTCATGTATATTACAAGTCCAAACAAACCCAAACAAGCAATCAGAATGGTGAGAATTGCAAAAATCAAAGCAACTTTTCCAATTCGTTGCTCGGCTCGATACATTTCATCAAATGAATCGTCTAAAAAACTATGAAGGAATGGCATATCTGGGGCGAATTTCTTCCATTTAGATTCAATTTGACTCAATAAATTTGGCATATCAGCCGTATTTACTTTGAAAGCCAAGCCATTACGGTTTATTCCCAATTTCATGCATAACGGACCGATGTTTTCTCGCAACGAAGAAAAATGAAAGTTTTTCACAACACCCACAATGGTATAAGCAACATTCATGTCAGTTCCATCTCCGTCGGAAGTATAGACTTTTTTACCGATTGGGTCTGCATAGCCAAGCATTTTGGCGGTCGTTTCGTTAATGATAATTCCACTCGAATCTGTTCCAAATTCCTTTGAAAAATTTCGACCTTTGGCAAGCTCCATTCCCAAAGTCGTAATGTAGTTATAATCAATCCCCCAAACTTGCATATTGAAACCGTTGTCTTTGTTCAGGACGGCATCCTTAGAAAACAAATTGTCGTTTCGTGAAGAATTGGAAACAGGCAAAAAATTTGCACCCGTCGCACTTTTCACTCCTGCCAATTGCGAAATTTCATTTTTATATGCTTCTTGGTTTTCTTTCAAAGCACCTGTTCCGCCCAAAATTAACACTTGGTCTTTGTTGAAACCTACGTTTTTGGACTGAATATAATTGAGTTGTTGGAAAACAATAATCGTTGAAATAATCAAAGTAAGCGACACCACAAACTGAAATGTAACCAAAACACTACGCAAATTACTTTTGGCAAAACCTGCATTGAGTTTGCCTTTCAAAACTTCGATTGGTTTGTAAGAAGACAAGAAAAATGCAGGATAATATCCAGCCAAGACACCAACAAAAAGGGGCAAAAGTAGAAGAAAGGGTAAAAATTTAAGATTAAATAAGGTAGAAATTGAGAATGTTTTTGCAGAAAGTGTATTGAAAGCAGGCATTAAAAGTATAATCATAAGCAGAGCTAATGCCATTGCAATATAACTCGTTAGGGCAGATTCGGCAATGAATTGACCTATCAACGCACTTTTTTCTGTACCTAAAACCTTTCTTATTCCCACTTCTTTGGCACGATTGGCAGAGCGAGCCGTACTCAAATTCATGAAATTAATACAGGCAATTAGTAATAAAAATAATGCCACTGCCCCAAAAATATATACGTACTGAATATCTCCGCCCACATTTATTTCAGACGACCTATCCGATTTTAAATGAATATCCGTCATCGGGAAAAGGCTGTATTCAAGTTTGCTTCCTGATTTTTTGAACTCATCTAAACTTTTAATATTCATGAGTTGAGAGAGTTTTGGCAACATATATTTGGCAATAACTTCGTCAAATTTCTTGTTAAAAACCTTATAATCAGTGCCTTCACGTAAACGTATGTAAGTATTAAAATTATGACTCGTGAAACTTCCCCAATCATAATTCACATTATCCATTGAACAAATAAAGTCAAAATTGAAATGAGCATTGGAAGGCATATCTTCGTAAACTGCCGTAACATTATAAATCGTCTTTCGAGTAATACCTATTTCGAGGGTTTTGCCAACGGCTTGGGTAGTTTGGAAATATTTTTGAGCCGTAGATTTACTTATCGCAATTGTGTTAGGTGCCTCCAAAGCCGTTTTCGGATTACCCTCTAAAACAGGAATAGAAAACATATCAAAAAAAGTAGAATCGGCATGAGCGATGCGTTCCTCATTAATAAACTCGGTGCCTTTTTTTACAAAATTCTTTCCATAATTTGTATACAGCCTTGTAAATTGTTCTACTTGTGGATAATCTTTTTTGAGGGCAGCTCCCATTGGGTCAGCACTTTGCGACATTTTCATGTCTGTTCCGCCAAAACGAATATCAGAGTTAATACGATAGATACGGTCTGCATTTTTATAAAAACGGTCGTAGCTAAGTTCGTCAATTACATAAAGCGAAATCAATAAAAAACAACAAAGTCCAACTGCCAAACCAAAAATATTAATAAAGCTGAAAGTCTTGTTTTTTATAAGGTTTCGCCATGCGATTTTGAGGTAATTAGCCAACATGCCCTCGAAAGGGTTTGCAAAAAGAGATTTCATAATATTGGGTTTTACTTAATGTTTATTTAAATTGTTATTGGGAAATTTGCTATTTGAAAATTTGTTATTCCCCAAATCCCCAATAACCAATCAACCAACTCATTCCGTTTTCAAACTCTTCACAGGGTTCATCAGGGCCGCTCTTATTGCTTGGTAACTCACTGATAATAAAGCTACTAAAGTCGCTAATGCAGCTGTAATCACAAAATGCCACCATTCAATATCGATCCTGTAGGGGAAGTCTTTCAGCCAATTGTTCATAAAATAATAGGCAATTGGTGATGAAATTAAGATGGCAATAATGATTAAATAAAGAAACTCTTTTGAAAGTAAGGTAGTAATACTGGCCACAGATGCTCCTAATACTTTACGAATGCCAATCTCTTTTGTTCGTGATTCCACTGTGTAAGTTGCCAAACCAAATAGGCCTAAACAAGCGATAAATATTGCCCATAACGAAGCCGTAGTAAATAAGCTACCATATTGCTGCTCAGTGGCATAAGTCCTGTTGAAGCTCTCATCTAAAAAGGTATATTCAAAAGGATTTCCTATAAAATATTTATTATAAATTTTTGAAACAGCGCTTACTTTTGAGGCCATATTATCATCTGTAAGTTGAATTGTGATATAGCCAGTGGAGGCTTGCGGATAAAATATAATTGGATCAATTTTATTTTTTACACTCAAATGATTGTAGTCTTTTATTACACCAACCACCTCCAAATAGCGTTCATCCCATTTTACTTTATTGCGAACGGCTTCTTCAGCCGATCTGAAACCTAGGCTATTGATTGCAGCTTCATTTAAAATAACTTTACTGTTGTCATTCCATTCAACCTCCGTTTCAGCTTTTGTGAAATTGCGACCGGCCACCAATTTAATTCCAAAGGCGTCAAAATATCTTTCGCCTATTATTGCAAAGGCATATGATTTTGTTTCGTCTCCAGCTTTTGAGCTAGGTTGCGTAAAACCAGCCGTACGGAAATTATAACCCTTACTTGGTACAGCGCCAGAGCCTGCATAATTTTTTACAAAACTTTGTTTGGCAATATCATTCCAAAATGCACTTTTACTTTGTTTGAAACTACTATCTTTTCCTATTTCTGGTCCATTAATTATTAATAATTGGTTGGTTTTTAGGCCTTTATCTATATTTTTCATATATTGTAATTGGCTGTATATAAGGACAGTAGCCAACACTAGAGCAATGGAAATACCAAATTGAGAAACCACCAAGGCTTTACGAAGCCATATGCCACCAATAGTTTTGGCTATTTTTCCGTTAAGTGTTTCAATTGGTTTAAAATTGGACAATACAAAAGCAGTATATGCCCCAGATGCCAAAGAGCCAAATATTAAAACAACCAAAGCAGCTAACCAAATTGCGGTACTACCAAGGGTTAAAACTGATAAATTTTTACCCACCAAACTATTAAATAATGGTTGTAATAGTAGTATCAATATAACGGAAAGTGCCAAAGCCAAAAAGTTAACCAGTATAGATTCTCCTAAAAACTGGGCAATTAAATTACCTTGTGAGGCGCCTATTACTTTTCGTACACCCACTTCGTTGCCTCTTTTTATAGCGTTGGCTGTACTCATATTTATATAATTGAACCAGGCAATTAATAAAATCAGAAAAGAAATCCCCATAAGCATATACACATATTTTACGTCGCCTGTATGTGGGTAAGTATCGCCTAAGGTGGCGGCTAAATGTATTTCGGATGCAGGCTGTAGCCGAAAAATAGCGCCATCACTTTCTATTTCTAATTCTTTTCGGATTTCAATTAGCTTACGCTCAACCGTTTTATAATCAGCATTTTGATTGATGGTAAAATAGGTGTCGATATATTGAGAGTCCAAATTGTCTAACGTAGCCCAATCGTTTCCATTTAAATTCGCAGGATTTTTTAGTGTTTGTAAAGAGAAAAATAAATCATAGCCAATACTGGAATTATCAACCATATCTTTAAAAACTCCGGCAACAGTATAATTATGGCCTCCAAATTGATTGTACAATAATAAGGCTTTGCCGATAGGATTTTCAGACCCAAAATATTTTTTGGCTGAGCTTTCTGAAATAAAAGTTACATCAGGTTTATCAAATTCTTTTGGAGAGCCATTAACCATCGGGAAGCTAAAAAATGAAAAGAAATTACCTTCAGCATAACTCACTCGTTGTTCTTTAAATGATAGGTTTTTTGCTATATTTTTAACAACCCCTTGGCCGTTTCCATCGTCAAATCTACAGAAATCGTTGATTTCTGGAATCCGTTTTTTTGCGATTTCTGCCCAACCAGGAGCATGTTCTTTCCACGTTTTATTTTGTGGGTCTTCATTTAATAATCGATAAGTTTGAGGTAAATTGATGTGAAATTTATCAACCGATTTTTCCAAACTCACATATTCCAAAATCAGAATAAAAGCAGAAATACCCAATGCCAAACCAGCAATGTTGATGAAACTATATAGCTTGTTGCGGGTTAAATTTCTGAAGGCAATTTTGAGATAGTTTTTGAACATATGCTTTGCTTTTGAAAAAGTAGTAGATATGTATTTTGTAATTCACTATTTATGCCAAATATTTATATACTTGATAATCAGTGTATTGTATAATTATTTGTTGTTTTTAACTGTTCGAAAACGGACAGTTTTTGTTCGATAGAATTTTGTGATAAAGATGTAACCTGATTAATCGGTATTAGACTGAAGGTTAGCAGAAGGCCTAAAAGTAAGGCTTTAAGTAATTTGCAAAAAAAAATATTGGAGTTTATTAAACTATTTTATCACGTATAGCTTTAGAAACAGCTTCCGTACCCGAGTTCACATGTAATTTGGCGTACATATTTCGAATATGTGACTTTACTGTATCAAATGAAATAATAAGGTCACTTGCTATCATTTTATAGCTTTTGCCAGCAACCAGAAGTTGTAATACTTTCGTTTCTTGGGAGGTAAGTTGATAATCGTTACTTGGGGTTTTGGGTTCTAAATTGGTTTTAAACAGCTCTAATATTCGTTTTGCAATGCTTGGGGTCATAGAGGAGCCACCTTCTTTTATCTCACTAATAGCTCCCAAATAGCCAGTCAACGGTGTTGATTTCAATATATAACCCGATGCTCCAGCACAAATAGCATCGAAAATGTAGTCGTCTTCAAAGAAAACCGTTTGTATAAGTATCTGTATGTTAGGAAATTGCTTTTTTATTATTCTTGTAGCTTCAATGCCATTCATACCTGGCATTTCTATATCCATTAGTACTACATCGGGGTTTGATTTTCTGATGTCGTCGATCAAATAATTGCAATCAGGAAAGCCCCCTGTGCATACATAGCCCTCGGTATAATTAAGCACAATTTCGAGTGTTTCCCGAAGGTGCTTATTATCTTCAAATATGGCTACTTTTATCATGCTTTTTTATTGCAAATATTGTGGTTATTTTTTGAAATACCAATAGCGAATTTGGGTGAGTTTATTAAGATCTGGCAAATTCTAATAGTGGTTTTATATTTTCTCTATCTGCCTCATGAATAGCGGAAATATATGCCATTCTTGCCAAATCACTATTTGCATAAAGGCCTGTTCCCCAAGTGAAAACAGGCCTTTTGTATAGTTTCTCAATTATAATATCGGCCATCAAGCGACTATGGCGGCCATTCCCATTGGCAAAACAATGAATACTTACCGCTCTGTACTTAAATCTAATAGCAATTTCATCAGGTTCAAAAGTATTGTTTAAAAACCAGAAATTGGTATCGTCAACTAATGTCTTTAATTCGGCGGGTATTTTCCAATAGTCAACGCCGATATTTTTATTTGACTTTCGAAAATCACCCGCCCATGCCCATACATCGCTATACATCTGCTTATGTACATTGCATATAAAATTGGATGAAAATACTTGCAAAGGCTTAAAGTTCCGCATCATCGACCACTGGATGGCCTTTTCTATGTTTTGCTGTTCGTACTCGTCCAAATCAGCTCGAGAAGCTATCGATTTTATTTTCAAACCCTCTTTTTCTTCCTCATCCAGTGGTGTTTGACCTTCTTCAAATGCAAAGTCTAATCCCATAATATTTTAGGCATTTCATATTTTATTGCCATTGCACGCTCCTCAATGGCCTTTTTTAGACTTTTTTGTGAAAGGGCTTGGTTTTCAAGACCCATAGTTGTATGGGTACGCATTACAATTTTTTGAGCTAAATCATTGGCTTTCCGATTGATGAGTGCTTCTAAGCTGCCGTCTTTTGGTACAAAACCATAAACCAATTTCATGTCCATTGCATCAGCTACTTCTTTCATCGACTTAAGTGTAATTGAGCCTTCCGATTCACGCTTTTCTAAATCGGCAATGGCTTGCTTAGTGACATTTAATTTATTACCCAATTGCTCCATGGTCATTCCTAGGGCTGTTCTTATGGTTTTTAGCCAGCCAATTGAAGGCACCACCATTTTATTTATCCCTGAAAATTCAGCAATTCTACTGTTTAGCTGTTGTACTGGCAAAAAATAATTTCTCATAATGATAAAATTTAAATAAACAATTTCATCACAAAAGTACAGATATTATTTTACTTTTACAATTTATAACAAATATAAAGCTTTACATATATATATATATATGTCAATATATAGCTTTACAAATAGATGAATATGATGATTAAATATCCAACTCCAATTTTATCCATGTACCCTTTCCAATTTCAGAACTTTGCGTCAATTTTCCTCCTAGTTCTTTAGCTCTATTTTGCATATTTTCCAAGCCATTTCCACGCCTAATAAGCTCAATATCAAAGCCTTTTCCAAAATCGTTAATAGTTAAGCTGAGTTGTTTCCCGGCTTTTATTAACAATACATCAATTGTTGATGTTCCAGAATATTTAACTGCATTGTTCACGGCTTCTTTAAATATCAAATAGATATTTTTGCGTTGTCCCATAGTTAATTCGGCTAAATCCAAGTTTTTGCTTGTGAAATTGCAAGTTATATTTTTACTTTCCCCAATTTCATATAAAAATCGCTGCATACGTTCACCCAGACCTACTGCATCATTTTCCCCCGGCTTTATCATCCAAACTATATCACTCATTTTCTCCACAGTTTCTTTGGCATTAGTACTCATTTTTTGAAGAATTGCCTTTTCTTTTTCATCAGTATGTGGTTGATTATTAACCATTTGGCTTAGCATTTGAATGCTACTTAAAGAGCTACCTACTTCATCGTGGAGGTCCGCTGCAATTTGGTTTCTCAATTCTAAATCATGTAATTTTTCCTTTAATTTCCGTCGATTGAATAGTTGCCAGATTCCAATTCCTGCTAATAAAACAAAGCCAACTATACTAAATAAAATGATTCGTTGGCGGTTCAATTTCTGATTTTGAAGTTCCTTTTCAGTGGCCAATAGTTTTATTTCTTTGTCTTTTTCATCTACTTTAAACTTCGTTTGCATGGCGGAAATATCATCATCGTATCGCCATTTCAAAAGAGAATCATTTGTTTCTCTATTTAAAAGCAAGTTTTCGTATGCTTTCGTATAATTGCCAGTATTAGCGTAAACTTCAATCAAGAGGTCAGATGCACTATTAATTTTATCAGTATAATCTAGTTTTTTAAAAACAGTCATGGCGTTATTTACCATCACAAGGGCTTTAGAATATTGCTTTTTTGCACTGAAAGTACTGCCCAATATTAATTGGGCATCAGCTATAAGTTTTTCATTATTTTGGACTTGAGCATATTCCAAGGCTATAAACCCATATCTTTCAGACTCAGCGTATTTTTTTGATTGAAAATAAACATCAGCCAGATTGGTATTGAAAATACATAAATTGGTAATATCCTTCAGGCTATCAAGTATCTGAATGGCCGTTTTGGTCACGCCAATTGCCTTTTCATATTTTTTTGAATTTTTGTAAATAAGCCCCATATTGTTTAAAGTAACTGCAATCATCCGTTTGTTTTTTACCTTCTCATATAAAACAATGGCATTTTTATAATAAATGAGTGCCTGTGGGTATAAATTTTGTTGAAGATAAACTGAACCAATTGTTTGATTTATTCGTGCACGAACGTCGTTATTATTGGCCTGATCGGCATATTTTAGAGCAAGTTCACAATCTTTCAAGGAATTGGTAAAATTCAGTAATTGCCTAAAGATATCCGCACGGTTCAGATAGGCCAAACCCAACCTATTGGAGTCGCCAACTTTATGGGAATACTGTAATGCAATGTTCAAATAATAAAGTGCTGAGTCCAACCTATCAGAATAAGTATAGGCTGTAGACAAGTTCAAATAATTGCCTGCTGTACCTTTATCAAAACCCAATTTTTTAGAAAGTGCAACCCCTTGTTTGCCATATTCTATTGCTTTTGCAGGATTGGTAAAGCGTATAGTCCCACAAATATTTCTTAGTAAATTTACTTTTGAAGTATCATCTTTTTGCGTTTTTAAAAGCGTTAGCATTGAATCTAACTTTTGGTTTTGTCCGAAAACTGTAATTGAATTAAATACAAAAATTAGGTAACAAAATTTATAAATTGTATTCATGAATATGTTGATTTAGAGGTGGTTAAAAATTAGAATTTACTAAGTTTGATTTGTAAATTTATCTAAAATTTCATATATATTATTATTGATATTATAATAATATTTTTTAGTAAAAATATGGTTTCAATACATAAATATCGGGAAATCGCACTTTCATTTCAGGAATCAGAGGAGGTGCCTCATTTTGAAAATACTTCGTTTCGAGTAAACAAAAAAATATTTGCTACTCTAAATGAAATACAAAATAGAGGTTGTGCCAAATTATCAGAAATAGATCAAGATGTTTTTTCGAAATTTGATAAGTATGTAATTTATCCAGTACCCAATAAATGGGGCAAACATGGCTGGACAAACGTAAACCTCGATAAAATAAATGAAGAAATGCTTATTGATTTTTTAACCACCGCCTATTGCGAAACAGCTCCTAAACATTTGGCCTCCAAATATTTAGATGAATTGAAAGGTATTTGATTTGTAAAAAAAAATTTAAAATGGAAACCATTGAAAATGAACGATTTGATAAATTAGATTTTAATTTACAAATATTAAAAATTGCTGAATATGAAAATTGTGTTTTTACATATTGCAATTTTTCGAATTCTAATTTATCAAAAATAGTATTTTCTGATTGTGAGTTTAAAAACTGCAATTTGAGTTCAGCTAAAATTACAAATACGGCTTTTAAAGATGTATTATTTTGCGATTGCAAAATGTTGGGCCTGCATTTTGACGAATGTAATACTTTTCTTTTAGAATTGAATTTTGAAAATTGCAATTTAGGCTTTTCTGCCTTTTGTAAATTAAAACTCAAAAAAAGCAAATTTGTGCATTGTAACTTTAATGAAGTTGACTTTTCTGATTGTGATTTAACTGCCTCATTATTTGATAATTGCGATCTAAATAGAACAGTTTTTGATAGTACAATATTAGAAAAAGTTGATTTCTCAACCTCCTTCAATATCATAATTGACCCAGAAAGAAATAAAATAAAAAAGGCGAAATTTTCAAAAGAGGGATTAGTGGGTTTGTTAATGAAATACGATTTGGAAATTTGTTGAGCTTTAATCTTTTTCAAGAAATTCAGTGTTGGTTTCCAAAACTTATTTTTAATTCCTAAATTTGTAGATATTATAAATTAACGCACTAAAAATGTCCAATTCAAAATTATTTATTTTATTTATTTGTTTGTTTGTTCAATTTTCTTGCAAAAAAGAAACTGAAATTGTAGGTGCTAGCGAAGACGAACGAATCGAAAATTACATTAAAACCAAGAACCTAACTGTAACTGAAAAAACCACAAATGGCCTCAGATATATACGTACTTCGTCCAATGCAAATGGCGTTGCGCTTTTGAAAGGCCAAACAATCAATGTAAATTATACTGGTAAATATTTAACTGATAAACAATTTGATAAGGGTAACTTTTCGTTCAAACTTGGTGGTGGTCAGGTAGTTGCGGGCTTTGATATTGGTATTGCCAAAATGAAAACGGGTGAAAAAGCTACTATAATTTTCCCTTCCGCACTTGGCTATGGACCTAATGATTACTCTTCAATACCGGGTGGCTCATCATTGGTATTTGATATTGAAGTTGTTTCTGTAAAATAGAGGGCCGGGCGACATTTGTAATATCGTCCTGCAGATATAAAGTATTTATAATCCTATGTTTTTTGTACAGAAACTATGCGGTTCTTTCGGGTAAGGGATAGTAGGCGGCACCTCCAAATTCAATTACTTTTTCTTTATCACCTTCTTTTTCACAATTTTTTTCCCTTCTAATTTATCGTCTTCAGCACGGCGTTTTTGCATTGTAGTGGTTTTATCCATTTCCTCTGATTGAGAGAGGGCTTTCCAGTCAAATTTTTCGTTTAAAGGGGTCAATGCCAAGGCCGGGTTAAATATGCGCAGGTCAGAGGCTAGGGCATTATAAGGGCTAAAATCGGGTGTTTTGATGAAAAAATCGGCAAAATCTGTAGCACCTGCATCGTATTGGTTAAGGTACGGAATGCCCAATATATGCCACATTGTTTTAAAAATACTGCCAAAACTGTAGTGAACATTACTCACATAATTCTTTTTTGAATAGGGGGAAATCACTTGCAAAATACTGCGATGGGCGTCAATATGGTCAACACCTCCTTGGGGGTCGTCTTCAGTGATAATTATAACCATATTTTTCCAATAGGGCGTACGACTCAAAAACTCAATTGTGCGACCCACAGCAAGGTCATTATCAGCCATATAGCTTTGTTGAAATGGGAAGCCAGCGGCGGGGCGTTCGCTAGTGCCGTGGTCATTAGGAAGCTGCAAAGTGATTAATGAAGGCATAGTTTTGCCCGGCCCAGTCCACTTTTCGTTGAATTCTTTCATGAACATATCAACTCTAAATTGGTCGGGAATAGCCATATTGTAGGTCGGGAATATTCGGGATGAATTGTCATACAAAGCATCGGAAATAGGATGATTAATGGTGTAAACTTCTCCTGCATATTTCATGGTGCTATCGCTAAATGAGCCTGCCATTTCCACTCCAAAACCAAAATTATAAAAGCTTTTATTGTTACGTTGCAGGTGCTCCCATAGAGAACCTGCCTCGTTATAATCTTCTGGATAAATGGAACCTGCTGAATTGTAAATAGCCAAGTTACCAGGTGCGTTTGAGCTATCGACTAGTGACCTTTTACCACCATATGAGGCAGCAGTATTAGTTTCAACCCATTCATTTGGGTAGGTGCTAACAAGCCAGCGATGGCCATCGGCGGATACATCAGAGTCACAATGAAAGTTATCGGAAATTGCAAATTTATTGGCCAAATTTATATGATTTGGCATGACGTTGGCATCGATTATTGTTTGGGTTCTGTTCTTATTTACAACCTTCACTTTATTACCAAAGCGAGCTAAATCGGGGTCACCATTGCCGTTTTTTAGTTGCCCAAATACTTCGTCATAGGTTCTATTTTCTTTGGAAATAAATACAATATGTTTTAAGTTTAAGTCTTTGATATTTAGTTTATTTATATCTTTTTCAGAGAATTTGAAGTTGTTGTCAATAACTGTTTTTGTATCAGTTTTCAACGCTGAGTCAGAAGGAATGTCAATTACGGAAACGGTACCTTTCATTAAGCTTCCGATATAGGAACCCTCCAAACCTAGGGAGAAATTTTTGCCACCATTTGGCCCAGATCCAAAGCCTTTTGCATTAGAAACTACTAGCTTTTCACCATCGTTACTCACTTTTAATTTGGATGGAAACCAGCCAGTTGGTATATGCCCAACAACTTCTAATTTCGGCACATCAATCACAGCAACCGCATTAATGCCAGCCTCTGCCACATACAACCTTTTTTGGTCGGGAGCGAGCGCCAAGCCAAATGGAATTATGCCTTTCAATTTGCCTAAGCGAGGCTCTGGGTTTAAAAATATGTTTTTTATTACGGCATTGCTTCTAATATCAATTACCGAAATACAGTCGTTATTGCCATTGCTTACAAAAATATAATTGTCAGAAGCTACCACCGAATTGGGGCTTGCTCCACCCACAGCTGGGAAATCTTCAATCATTTGGCCAACTAAAAAGCCTGTTTTTATTTTTGCAAAAGGCTGATTATCACTGGATAAATTCGTATTATACCCCCAAATTGAAAAGCCTTCTGTTGAATTGGGGTCACCCAAGGCAGGAATACCTTTTTCGGGAACACCCTCAATCATTTCTTTCGAATTGTATTTGGTAGCAATAAATTTATGGGCAGTTTCTTTTTTGTTTTTCTTGTCAAAATCTGTAAAATATTTGTACTCAAACACACC
>JANMZR010000437.1:0-3202 GCA_031383555.1 Cytophagaceae bacterium
TTTCTTTTAATTTTTCCATACACCTCAACCGGCTCGTTTTGGTTACTTGTGGCGAATTATAGTCAAGCATTGATGTGATTTCTTTATCAGTATAGCCATCCGCCCAAGCCATTAACATTTGTTTGCATTTTTCACCAAGCTTTATTAATTCCATTTTTAATTTATCGAATTCAAACTCTTCTGTTAATTTTTGAATAATCAGTTTCGACTCATCGGGCATTTGTAAAGTAAATTCATCAATTGAAACACCATTGTTTACACGCTCCTTATTAGTCGAGTTTTTTCTAATTAAGTCAACACATTTATTGTTAAATATCTGAAAAACATAAGTTTTAAGTTGTGCTTTTTCTTGAAATCTGCCAGCTACTAATGCATCTATTACTGCAATTATTGTGTCGGAATAGGTACTTGCAGCATCTTCTACTGTTATTTTATGCTTAAAAGTGCCATCTTTAATGAGGTAATAATATTTTTCATATAGTTTGTTTTCAAAATTTCGGCGTGTTGTACCTCCATTTATTATGCCAAAGGAAATGTCAGCGTCGGTTAGAATTGATTTTTTAAAAAACATAATTTTGAAGGGTTTAGCTATTTACAAAAGTGCAAATTTTTTTCTAAATATAATACTGTTTAGGCTTCCTAAATATATTATTTTTTCACTTATTAATATATTTATTATAATTAATAATATTCATTATCAATGAGTTAATATATTTATTGATTTATTTTTATTTTTTTTGTTTCCCTATAAATTCATAATTGCGACTAAGTGGATGTAAGAGTTAAAAACGAATTTTAACTTAAATTTTTAAACCAATAAATAAATTAAAAAAATGAACACAACAATCAAAACAATCGCATTAGCTTTAGGACTAAGCTTTGCAAATTCAGTAATGGCTCAAGAGCCAGGTATAACTTTAATTGATAATGAAGGTTATATTGCCAAAGTGATTTCGGTGCCAAATACAAATACTATGAAAGTATACGTAGGAAACATCAAATCAAAAAACCTCACTTTTTCTTTGAAAGATAATTCGGGAAATGTGTTGTACACTAAATATATTTACAAAGATCAGCCTCAGGCAAATTTAAAAGTAAGTTTAGATGAATTGCCGGATGGTATTTACAATGTGGAGATGAGTGATAAAGTTTCCAAAACGGTAAAGTCATTCAGAAAAGGGAATGAATTTGTAATGAGACCAATAGGAACTTTGGTTGCCGTAAAATAAGCTTAGTAAACTTGAACCACCAAAAAAAAGGCCTTAAGAAATTGAGGCTTTTTTTTGTATTTTTTTGGTGGAATATAAATTTGTGTGGGATAAAAAATATCGGTTTTACAGGATTTAGAGTGAAAGACTAGTTAGATTTCTCGCCAGCTTTGCGGCTCGAAATCATGGTGCCAATTAACCTTTTGTCATTTCGACTCGGCGTAGCCTGAGGAGAAATCTAAAATAACTCGCTTTTAATGTGTTTTCACTCTAAATCCTGTAATTCCAAAATATCTAATTTTATTTATTTGACAAAATATAAAAATATTTAATATCCTCAATTGCAATTGTTGTTGGAAATAATTTCTTTGTTCTTTTCACTAGGCGTGCCCGTCTATACAAAAGACTGGAACGCCAGCCCGGCCAAAATCAATAATGCCAGTCCCAAACGCTAAACCCTTTACCCACTGCATTTCATTTAGCACCAGTATTTAACTTTGCTCCTCAATTCAGCAATTTTATAAAGGAATATTTCCATGTTTCTTTTTTGGGTTTACGGCTACCTTAGTTTCTAAAATAGCAAAGGCTTTTATTAATTTTGACCTCGTGTATTTAGGTTCTATAACTTCATCAATAAATCCCCTTTCGGCAGCTTTATAGGGGTTTGCAAACATTTCAGCATATTCTTTTTCCTTTTCTATCAACTTTTTTGCTGGGTCGCTCGCCTCGGCAATTTCTTTTTTGAATATAATTTCGGAAGCACCTTTTGCTCCCATCACGGCTATTTCAGCGGTGGGCCAAGCAAAATTAAAATCGGCGCCGATATGTTTTGAATTCATAACGTCATAAGCGCCACCATAGGCTTTTCTGGTAATAACAGTAATACGTGGCACCGTGGCCTCACTGAAGGCATATAAAAGTTTGGCTCCATTGGTGATAATCCCATGCCACTCTTGATCAGTGCCTGGCAAGAAACCGGGTACATCTTCAAAAACCAATAATGGAATATTGAAGCAGTCACAAAACCGAATAAAGCGAGCGGCTTTTTTCGAACTTTCAATATCCAAAACTCCCGCCAAACACATAGGCTGATTGGCCACAATACCAATACTTTTACCTGCCAAACGAGCGAAACCTACTACTATATTTTCAGCATAATTTTTATGAATTTCAAAGAAACTTTCTTCGTCGCAAACGCCTTCAATTACATCCAAAATATTATAAGGTTGGTTGGCGTTTTCAGGAATAATTTTTTCTAATTTTTCACGAATTTCATTGCCAACTTTATAGGGAATAGCATTTGGTTTATCCTCACAATTTTGGGGCATATAGGATAGTAAATCTTTGATTTTTTGAATACAATCCAAATCGTTTTCTGTGGAAATATGTGTTACGCCTGATTTTGTGGAATGTGTGGAGGCACCGCCTAAGTCTTCAAAGGAAACGTCTTCATTCGTCACTGTTTTCACCACATTTGGGCCCGTTACAAACATATAGCTGGTATTCTCTACCATTAATATAAAGTCGGTGATAGCAGGTGAATATACAGCACCACCCGCACAGGGCCCCATTATTGCAGAAATTTGGGGCACAACACCTGAGGCCATAACGTTTTTATAAAATATATCGGCATAACCTCCCAGCGACCTCACGCCTTCCTGTATGCGTGCACCTCCGGAGTCGTTGAGGCCAATAATTGGTGCACCTGTTTTCATGGCTAGGTCCATGAGTTTGCATATTTTTTCGGCGTGGGTCTCAGAAAGTGCACCTCCAAATACCGTGAAATCTTGTGCAAATACGTAGGTAAGTCTTTGGTTTACAGTGCCATAACCAGTAATTACACCATCGCCATAAAACTGTTGGTCTTCCATGCCAAAGTCAATTGTTCTATGCAATACTAAAGCGCCAATTTCCTCAAATGTGCCCTCGTCGAGTAATAAATAAATTCTTTCACGAGCAGTGAGTTTACCTTTTTTATGTTGTGATTCTATTCT
>JANMZR010000307.1:0-2278 GCA_031383555.1 Cytophagaceae bacterium
ACTCATTGATTATCTGAGTGATACGCTCAAATATTTTTTTTAGTTTTATTTCACCAGTAGTGTATTTACTTAAATTAATTACCCCATATTGCAATAATGTAATAGCTGTACCCTTTACCAGAATCACCCCGTAACCCATAAATCTAGTTCCTGGATCTATTCCAAGAATTATTTTTTCTTTTACCATCAAAATGCACATATTTTTAGGCAATTTAACAATTCATTTCTTTAAATAGAAATTTTTTAAAATTTGATTAGTTTATAATTAACACCAATTCTTTTGAATATTTTCCTGATTATTGGCTTGCTTTTTATTGGAATTTACTGCGTTTTTGTTTTAATGCTAATAATTGGTTGGAATAATATTCCTACAAATAGGCAAGTAGAATATAAACCCGATTTAGTAGTTTCTGTCATTGTAGTGGTAAAAAATGAAATAGATACTATTCATAACCTATTACAATCTATTGAAAAACAGACCTATAGTAAAGATTTTTTTGAAGTTATAGTTGTAAATGATGCTTCAAATGACGGCACCTTAGAATTGCTTTACCATTTGGAAAAATTTTTAAAAATTAACTTAGTTATCATTGATTTGAAATCAAACAACTCTAATACTTCGGGTAAAAAATTAGGAATATCAAAAGCAATTGCAGCCTCAAAAGGAACATTTATTTTAGCCACTGATGGCGATTGTGAAGTAGGAGTAAAATGGATTGAAACTTATGTAAACTGCTATAAAACAAATGGTTATAAGTTTATTTCAGGTCCAGTTACTTTTTTTTCTAACACTTTTTTCGATAAATTACAAATAGTGGAATTTGCAAGTTTAATTGGCACAGGTGCTGCAAGTATTCAATTAAATAGACCTAATATGTGCAATGGAGCTAATTTAGGCTATGAAAAAAATGCCTATTTGCAAGTTAATGGATTTGATGGTTATGACTATTTGCCTTCTGGTGATGATGAATTTTTAATGCATAAAATAAATCAACTATTTCCAAGTAAATTGGGCTTCTTAAAAGATATAAATGCAATTGTAAAAACTAATGCACAACCCAGTTTATATTCATTTTATAACCAAAGAAAACGTTGGGCTAGCAAATGGAACAAATATTTAGACCATAGAAATTCTATTTTAGCTATATTTATATTCTTTGTAAATTTATGGTCAATAATAGGTATAATTTATCTGTTTTTGGGTTCTTTTCAACTCTTATTTCATAGTTTGTTTTTTATAAAAATCGCTTTTGAATTGTTTTTTATCGGCTCTGTTTTAACCTTTTTTGGTGATCATAAAAAAATATTTTTAATACCTATAGTACAAATTATTTATCCTTTTTATGTTGTTTTTACAGCTTTAAATTCATACTCAAAATCCTATGATTGGAAGGGTAGAATTTATAAAAATTAACTATTTTGCATTTGTACAAATCTAATATATTGTTAAAAGCTATTTATCCTAAATTAATTTGGGATATACCAGTATCTAGCCCAACAATTTACTTAACATTTGACGATGGCCCAATACCTGAAGCAACTGAATTTGTGTTGAATGAACTTGAAAAAAACAATGCCAAGGCAACTTTTTTTTGTATAGGTGAAAATATACTTAAAAACCCCACAATTTTTAGCAAAATTGTAGCGAATGGGCATTCAGTTGGAAATCATACAATGAATCATTTGGATGGATGGAAGGCGGTAAATGAGCAATATATAAAGAATTTTGATGAATGTCAATCGTTAATTCCAAATACATATTTATTTAGACCTCCTTATGGGAAAATTAAAAAAGCACAAGAAGAATTTATTTTAAAAACCCATAAAATTATCATGTGGGATGTAATTTCTTATGATTTTGTAACTGATTTAGATCCAAAAATTTGTCTTGAAAAATGCATAAAATATAGCCGTTCTGGAACGATCATTGTATTTCATGATAGTATAAAAGCATTTAAAAATATGAGTTATGTTTTGCCAAAATATATTGCATATTTCAAAGAAAGAGGTTTTACGTTTGAGCCCATTATTTTAAACCAAAATAATTAAATTACATAATAATAATATTGAAATCAATTCAGTTTTAATTATTTTTAAACCATCCATTTTTGAATTACTTTTTCAATATATTCAAATTCCACATTCCCGAAAATTCTTATTAGGCTCTCCTTTTAAAGTATAATTAACTGATAATTAGTAAATTACTTCAAAAAAATAACCCCAAAAATACCAAATAACTTGGTTTTTTGGGGTTTTTTGTGTATTTTAATGTCGCTAA
>JANMZR010000364.1:0-17298 GCA_031383555.1 Cytophagaceae bacterium
TATTATGCCCGACCTTCAAAAAGCAGGTGGTTTAGGAGAAGGGCAGCGAATAGCCAACTTAGCTAACTTGTATTATGTTCCTTTTGCGCCTCATATGGTGGCCTCTTATTTAGGAGCTATGGCATCAGCACATGTATGCGCTTCTGTGCCTAACTTCATGATACTAGAGTGGCAAATTTACTTTCACAAAGACCCGATGTTTAAAGAAATAGTGAAATTTGACGGAGAAATGACCACAAATGGATTTATTAAAGTTTCTGATAAACCAGGTATCGGTGTAGAAATTAACGAAGAAGGTATGAGAAAATATGCAACTCCGGGTGTGCCATTTTTTGAATAGGGAATTTACAACATAATATCAAATAGTTAGCGCTTTGAAAGTTTCCTCAAGTGATTTTCCGTTAGCTTTCAGTTCTGCTAAACTTCCTTCAGCTACAATTTTTCCCTTATTTATGATAATAACTCTGTCGCAAATCGCTTCAACTTCTTGCATAATATGAGTTGAAAAAAGTACAGCTTTGTCTTTTCCTGCTTGCTTAATCACCTCTCTTATTTCTGCAATTTGGTTGGGATCGAGGCCAGTAGTAGGTTCGTCTAGTATTAATACTTTTGGGTCGTGAATTAATGCTTGAGCCAGTCCTACTCTTTGTCTATAACCTTTCGAAAGCTGTTTTATTTTTTTGTTTTGCTCCTTTGTAAGTCCCACTAAATCAATTATTTCTGTAATTCTAAATTTTAAATTCCCATTTTTTAATCCATATAATTCTCCGATAAAATTTAAAAATTCTTTTACATACATTTCTAAATAGAGAGGATTATGCTCAGGTAAATACCCAATGTTTTTCTTTATTTCAATTCCATGGGTATTTAAATTTAAATCCATTATTTTAACTTCACCTTTATCAGAGGTAATAAAGCCAGTCAATATTTTCATGGTTGTCGACTTGCCTGCTCCGTTAGGCCCTAAAAAGCCAACTATTTCACCCTGCTTCACTTCGAGGCTTATCGAATCCAATGCCATTTGGTCACCATATTTTTTGGAAAGGTTATTTATTTTTATTGACATTTTCTAATCGTTTCTACCAAAATTATAAATTTGTTTATATTTACTTAATTTTAACGCAATTTACCTATTTTTAATGCAAATTTTCCCTAGTATAAAATTATAAAATATTCATCTATGAGTGTATTTCGTACAAAAAACATTGATAAAATAGCTGCTGATGCCGCTTTAGCTGAAAAGGATAGCCATGGAATAGGCTTAAATAGAGTATTAACAGCTAAAGATCTAACATTTTTTGGTATCGCAGCAATTATTGGCGCTGGTAGTTTTAGCAGTTTGGGTGGTGCTGTTTTTAATGGAGGGCCAGGAGTTGTCATTTTATTTGTGATGTGTGGTATTGCCTGTGGTTTCACTGCGTATTGTTATAGCGAATTTGCAAGCCGTATTCCTGTAGCAGGTAGTGCATATACTTATGCCTATGCGAGTTTTGGCGAAATGTTTGCATGGATTATCGGCTGGGCTTTAATTATGGAATACTCTATTGGTAATATTTATGTTGCCTTTAGTTGGTCTGATTATTTTACGAGTTTTTTGGAGAAAATAAATATTCATATGAATGATTTTTTGACTTGCAGTTATATGGAAGCAAAAAATGCTGCAGAAAAACTTTCAACATTAACAATTCCGATTGAAAAGGCAAATTTTCTTTCAAAAAAGGCCAATATTGAGCTTCTTAATGCATGGAATGCGTCACCAAGAATTGGTGGTTTGAGAATAATTTTTGATTTACCGGCTCTTATCATTAACTTACTAATTACCTATTTGGTATACCGAGGCGTAAAAGAAAGCAGAAATTTCAGTAATGTGATGGTGATTTTAAAACTAGTGGTTATTGCATTAGTATTGCTGGTTGGCGGGTATCTTATTTTCTCTAATGGCTTAACTATGAATTGGACCCCCACCAATAATGAAGGCGTAAAGTCATTTATGCCAAATGGTTTTAGTGGAGTTTTAGCTGCAGTTTCTGGTGTATTTTTTGCATATATTGGGTTTGATGCCGTGAGTGTGCTGGCTGAAGAAAGTAAAAATCCACAACGAGATTTGCCAAGAGGTATGGTGTATTCCTTGGTAATTTGTACTATAGTCTATATATTACTTACCTTGATACTTACGGGTTCGGTTCATTATTCAAAATTTGAGAATGTGGGCGATCCGCTTGCCTTTATATTTGAAAAAGAAAATCTGAATATTGGATGGATGCAATTTATTGTTGCTATTTGTGCAGTAGTAGCTATGACAAGCGTTTTACTAGTTTTTCAAATGGGCCAGCCTCGAATATGGATGAGTATCAGCCGTGACGGCCTGCTTCCTCCAATATTTCAAAAAATACACCCAAAATATAACACCCCTTCTTTTGCTACTATTATAACGGGCCTCGTTGTAGGTATCCCCATTCTATTTACAGATAAAACTTTTGTTCTTGATTTTACTAGTATTGCAACACTATTTGCATTCGTATTGGTTTGCGGTGGGGTATTGTTTTTGAAACCAAGAGTAAAAGAAGAAGGTAAATTTCATCTTCCCTATTTTAATGGTAAATACATATACCCCATTATTATATTTGGAATATTAGCTTTACTCAAAATATTTGCAAATAATTATTTCGCTGATGTATTTATTTTTACTGGTGAAAATGTAAATGTTACTTTAAATGTTTTAACTATACTTTTTTGGCTCATTTGTATAATTTTATGTTTTTTCTCTTTTTTGCATAATTGGTCATTAATTCCATTATTGGGATTAACCTCTTGCTTATATCTACTTACAGGAATGAATGCCGCAAACTGGGCTTGGTTCGGGGGTTGGTTAGTTTTAGGATTAATTATTTATTTTTCCTATGGGTATAGAAAAAGTAAGTTGGCAAATTCTTAGCTATTTGGTTTTATTCTATTTGTAAAAAAAATAATTTCTTTCAAAAATAATAAAATACGAAGTATCGAACTTTTTTAATATCTCGAAAAATATGTTTTTTATGATATTGTGACTATTATAAGACCTATTGAAAATACTATTTTTATTAAAAAGAGAAATCTACAAATCAATAAGATAACCAAATTTTTAATTTTTATTCAGATAATTAATTATTTTGGTATTAATAATAATTTGATTTAATAGCACGGTGACTTTTTGAAAGAGTTATCGTCTCAACAGCAAGTTCAATTGTAAATAATTATATAAAAACTTTAATTTTACAACTATGTCAATCGATTTACTTGGTTTGATAAAAGACCAACTTACATCTGATGCCGTTGGGAAAATCTCAGATTTCCTAGGCGAGTCTTCAGAAAATACTCAAGGTGCATTAGGTGCAGCTTTTCCAACACTTTTGGGAAGCCTTATGGAAAAAGCCTCTTCTACTGATGGTGCTGGCTCTTTATTAGGAATGCTGAAAGATGGCGGCCATGATGGTGGAATATTAAGTAATTTAGGTGATATGCTCAGTTCTAGCGACGGAATTTCTAGCTTGTTATCAGGCGGTTCAGGAATTATAAGTAGCTTACTTGGCGACAAAGTTGGTGGTATCATTGATTTAATTGCCAATGTATCGGGTATCAAGAAATCTTCTTCATCTTCTTTATTAAGTATGGCCGCCCCAATATTAATGGGTGTTTTAGGCAGGCAAGTTTCATCACAGGGTTTAGGTTTATCTGGTTTAGCTAGCATGCTAATGGGGCAAAAGGATGCTGTAAAAGCTGCATTACCAAAGGGTGCTGAAGGCTTTTTAAATATGGCTGTTTTAGGTGATTTTGTGGGAGGTACTAAAGAAAAAGCTAGTGCAGCGGTTGAAGAAGTACAAGAAGCTTCTGGTGGTTTCAATTTCTGGCCTTATTTAATTGGCCTTGGTTTATTAGCAGGCGGTTGGTATTTCATGAAAGGTTGTAGCAAAACTGATGAGACTGCCGCTTCTGACAGTTTGACTGTTAGTGCCGATGCAGCAATGGACTCAGTAGGTTCAATGGCATCAGCTGTAGGTGATTCAGCTTCTTCTTTAATAACTGCAGCTGCCGATTTTAAAAAGAAACTTTCATCTGGTTTTGAAATAAAAGGATCAAGTTCTGGCATTGAAAATCAATTGATTGGCTTTATTGAAGATGGTTCTAAGGCAGTGGATAAAACTACTTGGTTTAATTTTGATAATATGTTATTTGATACAGGTAAGTCTACTATTAAGGCTGAGTCTCAGGTGCAGGTAAATAATATCGCAGAAATATTAAAAGCGTTCCCTAAGGTTAAATTAAAAATTGGTGGTTATACAGACAATGTTGGCCCAGAAGCCTCAAATATGAAGCTTTCTGGCGAGCGTGCTAAAGCTGTTGTAGCTGCAGTAACTGCTCTAGGTATTGATGCATCTCGTTTAGATGGAGAAGGTTATGGCTCACAATTACCTGTAGGTTCTAATGATACGGAGGAAGGTCGTGCTCAAAATCGCAGAATTGCTGCAAGAGTAACTTCTAAATAGTTTTTTTTAAAATAATTTAGTAAAAGTTCAATATTAAAGACTGTCCAATTATTTGGGTGGTCTTTTTTTGTAAAAGAGGGCTATAAAAGCATGAAAATTTTCAAAGTTAATTTTATCTTCTAGAATTCTAAATTGCGCAGTAGCTCATAGACTGAAATAATTTTTGTCTTAATTTGACCTATTAAATCTCTTAATATTAGTTTTTGGCTGCCTTTCTCTAACCTGAATCAAAAATAAAAAGCGCAATTTTTTATTGAAAAATTATTATTTTTGAATTTATAATTCCAAATCAAATTTTCACCTAAATGAAGTTTTACATATCCAAATTTTTGATTCTCATAAGTTTACTCCTTATATTTTTCTTAAATAAATCTTTTTCTCAAAATGCTAAAGCCAGAATTCTAGTGTTTTCCAAAACCAAAGGATGGAAGCATACGAGTATTCCTTTTGGAATTTCAGCTATTCAAAAACTTGGAATTGAAAACAACTATGATGTTGATACTACTAAAAATTCCAATCTTTTTTCTGATGATGTTTTGAAAAATTATGCAGTTGTAGTATTTAATTGCACCACAGGCGATGTGCTTAATAATGACCAGCAGGCTGCTTTTGAGCGGTATATTCAGGCAGGAGGCAGTTATGTGGGTATACATTCTGCTGCCGATACTGAATATGGCTGGCCTTGGTATGGTGAGTTGGCAGGGGCATATTTTGAAAGCCATCCTTCCAATTCAAACGTGCGTGCAGCCAACATAATAGTTGTGGATAGTACTCAAATTTCCTCAAAACATTTGCCTAAAATATGGCCCAGAACCGACGAATGGTATAATTATAAAAACATTCAGCCAGATTTAAAAATTTTGGCATATTTAGATGAAAGTACCTATGAAGGGGGTACAAATGGTAGTAACCATCCAATTGCTTGGTACCATGAATATGATGGTGGTCGGGCCTTTTACACAGGTGGTGGCCATGAAGACAGCAGCTTTTCTGAGCCTGATTTTTTAAAACATTTATTAGGCGGGCTTAAATATGCCATTGGAAATAATGCTCCCTTAAATTATTCAAAAGCCTATTCAAAACCAAAGCCGGAGGAGTCTCGCTTTGAGAAAACTGTGCTTGTCAACGACTTGGACAACCCGATGGAATTGGCAGTATCCAACGATGGGCGAGTATTTTATACAGAATTGGAAGGGAATTTTTCTGTTTTTGATATTAAAACAAATAAGAATAAATTAATTCATCGTTTTCCATTAACAATGAAAGGGGGCACTGGCTTAATTGGCATTACTTTGGATCCAAAATTTGACCAAAATGGCTGGGTTTATCTCTATTACTCACCACCAATTGAAGGTGAGCCCATTTATTTCAATTGCTCTAGATTTACAATTAGTAAAACAAATATTTTAGACCTAGCCTCAGAAAAGGTGCTTTTGAAGGTACCTGTGCAAATAAATTCAGGCGCACACCATGGTGGCTCATTGGCTTTTGATAGTGATCAAAATCTGATTATTTCAACTGGTGATGGTACTACGCCGTTTCCATCCAACGGCTATGCACCTATAGATGAGCGGCCCGACCCAAAGCATTTCCCCATGGACGCTCAACGTTCAGCGTCCAATTCCAATGACTTGAAAGGTAAAATATTAAAAATTCATCCAGAAGCTGATGGAACCTACACAATTCCAAATGGAAATCTTTTTCCAAAAGGAACAGATAAAACTTTACCAGAAATTTATGCTATGGGCTGTCGAAACCCTTATCGGTTAGCTATAAACCCTAAAACGAATACAATTTATTGGGGCGAAATTGGGCCTGATGCAGGTACAGATAGTACACGGGGGCCAAAAGGTTTTGATGAATTTAACCAAGCTAAAAAGCCAGGCAACTTTGGCTGGCCTTATTTTGTTGGTAATAATTATGCTTATGCCGAATGGGATTTCGATAAAAAAATCGCTGGGCCCAATTATGATCCATTGAGACCAATTAATAATTCCCCAAATAATACAGGTTTGTTAAATTTACCTCCCGCAACACCACCCATCATTTATTATCCATATTCACTTTCTCCAGAATTTCCTGAGTTGGGAATTGGAGGTAGAAGTGCCATGGCTGGCGAATTTTATACTTTTAATAGTAAATCAAATTCAAAAACAAAGTTCCCAGCTTATTATGATGGTGCTTTATTTGTATTCGATTGGATGCGAAATTGGGTGCTCGCCCTACGTTTTGATGAAAGTGAGAATTATGTTAGAAATGAAAAATTTATGCCAACTATTGGTGATTTTCGGCGACCAATAGATCTTGCTTTTAATAATTCGGGTGAAATGTATATGTTAGAATATGGTTCAGTTTATGGTGCTGACAATACAGATGCAAGGTTAGTGAAAATAGTTTATAATGAAGGGAATAGGCCACCTTTAGCTTCTGTTTTTGTGATGGATACACTTTTAATGAATAAAGTAAACAAGCAGTCATTTATAACTTCAGAGTCGAGAGTTTTTCCAAAATATAAAGAAATATCTGGTGGATTACCCATGAAAGTAAAAGCAAGTGGGCGAGGCGTTGACCCTGATTTTGAAGATAAATTGGATTATGAATGGAGGGTTGGCAATAAAATTATTTCGAAAAAGCCAATTGTTGATTATACTTTTAATAAGGTCGGTGAATATAAACTTATACTGAAAGTTTCAGATAGTTTCGGTTTATTTTCATCTGATACAATTACTGTGAAAGCTGGAAATAATTCGCCAGAAATTGATATTATTACCAAACAAAATAAATCATTTTACTTTGAAGGTAAACCCTTTGATTATCAAGTAAATATAAAAGATAAAGAAGATAAAGTAATTGAGAAAAGTAAAATTAAAGTAGCTTATAATTATAATCCACAGCCTTTAAGGCCAGAGGCGGATATATCGGGAGGCACAAAAATAATTTCCTCAATAGAAAGTGGCTCATTGGGGAAAACTTTAATTGAAGCGAATGATTGCAAGGCGTGCCATCAATTAAATAAAAAATCGGTAGGGCCAAGTTATTTGGATGTTTCAAAAAAATATGCTGGGAAGCAAGGAAGTTTAGAGACTTTAACAAAAAAAATAATTGAAGGTGGAGGAGGTAATTGGGGTACAGAGCACGTAATGGCTGCTCATCCGCAGCTAGGGAAGCAGGACGTACAGGAAATGGTAAAATATATATTTTCTTTAACAAATACTAAAAAACAATATAAGTCAATTCCTTCAAACGGAACGCTAGCTTTTAATGATCACCAAACTGATTTTCCAAGGGGTTTCTATACATTGAAAGCTTCTTATACTGATAATGGTTTGAAAAGTCTCAATAGAATTTCCACTGAAAAAATTGTTCAATTACGAAACAATACCTTGAGAGCTATGGATGCTGATAAACATCCTGGCTTTGCATTCGATTGGGGTGAGCTCAAAGAAGGGCCTTCAAAAGCATATTTGTTATTTCGGAACATTGATTTAACAGGAATTAGTAAAATTAGCTTTGAATATGCAGCTGATAATAAAGAAGGTGAAATTCAAATAAGAAAAAATTCAGTAGCTGGCCCTATAATTGGGAGAGTTGATTTTGCCAGTACTGGTGGTTGGGGAAAAATGAAATGGGCGAATTGTAATTTAAACACTGCTGAAAATGAGCTAGTTGACTTGTATTTTTTAGCTGTTAAACCTGGCATTTCAACAGACAAAATACTTAAATTTAAGTCTGTAAAGTTTGAATAGAGAAAGGTTTAGATTCAAAAGTAATACTACTTTTTTTGTGTATTGGAAAACCCCAACAAAAGCACTAAATTTGTATAGAAATTCACTATACTGTTGCCAGTGCTTCAAAACCCTTTAATTGATATCCATTCTATAAAAACTGCAGACGAAATCATACAAGATTATCGCTTGGCAATGATTAGCCGAGAGTGTAGCATGTTAGTAAGGAAAGAGGTTTTTTCAGGAAGAGCAAAGTTTGGCATTTATGGCGACGGTAAAGAGCTTGCCAATATAGCAATTGCTTCTTCTATGGAGCCTGGAGATTTTATTTCTGGCTATTATCGTGATCAAACTTTGGTGGCGGCGGTGGGCGATCTTACTTGGCAACAATACTTTGCCCAACTTTACGGGCACCCCGATATTGAAATGGAGCCTCATACTGGCGGGCGCACCATGAACAACCACCATGCCACACGTTGGCTTGATGACAAAGGCCATTGGGTTGACCAAACAAAACTTTATAATTCTATTGCAGGCGTATCATCAACGGCAGGTCAAATGCCTAGATCGGTTGGAATCGCTTATGCTTCCAAACTTTTTCGGGAAAATCCTGCTTTAAGTGAATATTCTAAATTTTCAAAAAACGGTAATGAAGTTTGTTTTGCCACCATTGGCGATGCTTCCACTTCAGAAGGTATGTTTTTGGAATGCATAAATGCCGCTGGAGTTTTACAAATTCCATTGGTAATGTCTGTTTGGGACGATGGCTTCGGTATTTCAGTTTCATCGGAACTGCAAACTACCAAATCAAGTATTTCGAAAGTGCTGGCTGGTTTTCAACGAAATGAAGACGGAAAAGGGCTTGAAATATTTACAGTAAACGGTTGGGATTATGTAGCTTTAATTGAAGTCTATCAAAAGGCCGCTTTTTTAGCAAGAAAATACCATATCCCAAGTTTGATACATGTAGTTGATTTGACTCAACAACAAGGGCATTCAGCTTCGGGCTCACATGAGCGCTACAAAACAAAAAAGCGCCTTTCTTTTGAAATTGAAAATGATTGCAATCGAATATTTAGAAATTGGATATTGGAAAACGGCATCGCATCCGATGCTGAATTGACCCAAATTGATAGCATTGCTTTTCAAAATGCTAGAAAATACCAAAAAGATGCTTGGCAAAGTTATCAAAACTCAATCAAAATTGAGATGAACGGTGCCCTTGAGCTTTTAAGGCAAGCCATATTAATTGATGAAAATTCATCAGAAATTAGTCAAATTAGGGAAGAACTGGCAAAAACGCCAAACCCAATTCATAAAGATTCGGTAACAGCAGTAAAAAAAGCATTAAGGCTACTTCCATTTGAAAGCAATCCGATTCAAAATGCGCTTAAAGCATGGCTGATAAGATCACAAAAAAATAATTATAATAGATTCAGTTCATTTCAAATAAGTGTTTCGGACCATTCTCCTTTATTAGAGAAAGGAGTTATGGCGATTTATTCTGAAACTGCTCATTTAATTGACGGTAGAGAGATTTTAAAACAAGCTTTTGATTCATTTCTAGAAAAAGACCCAACCATATTTATTTTGGGGGAGGATGTGGGCCAAATAGGTGATGTAAATCAAAGTTTAGCCGGCCTCCAGGAAAAATTTGGTGACCTTAGGGTTACTGACACTGGAATAAGAGAAATGACTATAATTGGCCAAGGCATTGGTGCGGCCATGCGAGGGTTGCGTCCTATTGTTGAAATTCAGTATTTAGACTATATCTTATATTCTTTTGCTACTCTTTCTGATGATTTAGCTTGCCTTCATTACAGAACAGTTGGAGGGCAAAAAGCACCACTAATAGTAAGGTCGAGGGGGCATAGGCTAGAAGGTATTTGGCATTCGGGCTCACCAATGGCCATACTTATTCATGGTTTGCGTGGCATGCATATTTGTGTACCTCGTAATATGGTGCAGGCGGCTGGCATGTACAATACATTGTTGCATGGAGACGACCCTGCCTTGATGATTGAGTGCCTCAACGGCTACCGACTTAAAGAAGCTTTGCCTGAAAATCTAGAAAATATTAAAGTGCCATTGGGTATGCCTGAAATAATAAATGAAGGAACTGACATTACTGTAGTAACTTATGGATCAATGTGTAGAATAGTAATGGAGGCCGCAAAAATGCTCGAAAATCATGATATTTCAATAGAAATTATTGATGTACAAACTTTGTTGCCTTTTGATATAAATAGCCAAATAGTTGAGTCAATTAAAAAAACAAATAGGGTAATATTTGCAGATGAAGACATGCCAGGGGGTGCTTCTGCCTTTATGATGCAGCAGGTTTTGGAAGAGCAAAATGCATGGCAGTATCTTGATGCTAAGCCTGTTTGTATTGCCGCTAATGCCCATAGGCCTGCATATACGACTGATGGTGATTATTTTTCAAAGCCAAATTCCGATACAATATTTGATGCGGTTTATGCAATAATGCATGAGTCAAATCCAGAGCGGTTTCCAAAGATTTATTAGTTTTTTGTTTTTATTTCATTAAAACTTCCCCAAAATTATTTTTTTAGAATTAAATAAGAATGCAAAAAGGCTCAAATAGCACCTATTTCGGCAATATCAAAGAAGGAATAAAAACCTCGATAAAGGGTTTGAGGCTTTCCATGAGGCATTTTAAAAATGCTCGTAAAAAAGCTAATTCATTAAACGTAAATGATCAAGATTATTTTTCACAAAATGTTGGTACTGTAACACTACAATATCCCAATGAGGTCATTTCCGTACCTGATATTGGTCGTTATCGCTTATATAATGAAATGGACGACTGCATAGTTTGCGATAAATGTGCCAAAGTTTGCCCTGTTGATTGTATTGATATTGAGCCAATTAAATCGAGTGAATTAATCGGGAATGCATCAGATGGATCGCCAATCAGGCTATATGCTGCCAAGTTTGATATTGACATGGCCAAGTGCTGTTTTTGTGGCTTATGCACAACTGTATGCCCAACAGAGTGCCTCACAATGACCAAAGCTTATGATTTTGCTGAGTTTGATGTGAAAGATTTTAACTATCATTATGCCAATATTTCCCCCGATCAGGCCGATGAAAAACGCAAAAATTATGAGCAATTTTTATTGGAAAAAGAGGCCTTAAAACTAGCAAAGCCAGTTGAGTCAGAAGCAAAAGAAGAAAAAACCGATGGCTCCAAACCAGTATTTAGACCAAATTTCAAAAGGCCTGAGGCCAATTCAGAAGAAAATATTAAAGTAATTGAAAGTTCGCCAGTTAGAAGTGAAAACAAACCAAAGCAAACATTTAGGCCTGTTTTCAAAAAACCTGACGAAAATATTGTGGTTGAAACTAGCAATGAAGAGGTTCCTCAGAAACCACAAACCGTATTTCGACCAACTTTTAAAAAGCCAGAAACAAGTGAAAATAACAAAAATTCAGAGCCTAATAATGAGGTTATAAAAGCAGCTGAGCAATCCAAACCAAGGCCGGTTTTTAGACCTGCGGTTAAAAAACCAAAAGAAGAATGATGCAACAAGAATATATTTTTATTCTATTTTCATTAATTACTATTGGCTCGGCGCTATTTGTGCTTTGGAGTAAAAATGTAGTTTATTCAGCTTTTATGCTGTTTTTTACTTTTATTGGTGTGGCCGCTGTTTTCGTATTGGCATTGGCCGATTTTTTGGCAGTTGCACAAATCATGGTTTATATAGGTGGTATTTTAATACTGCTTGTTTTTGGGGTTTTATTAACAAATAAATCAAAAAAAGCCAAATCTGAAAAATTAAATACTATTAATACCGATAATCAAAATAAATTTTTGGGTATTATTGTAGGTTTATCTCTTTTCATTTGTTTCATGTATCTATTTCAAAATGTGCCATTTGGAAGACTTGAAGGCCTAAATCATGAGTTTTATGAAGCTCCCAATTCAATAGTTCAAAACATAGGAATAAACCTAATTGCTGAAAATAGTATAGCTTTTGAGGCGGTAGGTCTGCTTTTAGTTGGAGCGCTTATTGGTGCAGGTTATATTGCCAAATCAACAATTGACTAAATCGATTAAAACAAATTCCTAAAATAGTAAAAAAATTGGTTGGTTTTTTTAATAAATTTAAGTTTTAGGAATATCTTGAAATTGGGTAAATTAGCCTTCATAACTTAAATATTATTATGGAAATCCCATTAAATTATTTCATGACTTTAAGTGCAATTTTATTTTGTATTGGCATCGCAATTGTAATTGTAAAGCGACATACTATTGTGATTTTAATGGGCATTGAGCTTATGCTCAATGCGGTAAACATTAATTTGGTAGCTTTCGGGAGGCACGACCAAGGCCTACAAGGCCAGTCAATGACTCTCTTTGTGTTAGTAGTAGCAGCAGCGGAGGCTGTAGTTGCTTTAGCAATAGTATTAATGGCCTATAAATATTTCCATTCAGTAAATATGGATGACTTTTCAGAATTAAAAGGATAATAATCAAATAGATATGGGAAAAATATTGATTGCTTTCGTTTTGATAATTTCTTTTACTAAAATTGGGGTTTCACAAGATACCAATCCGAATTACAATAAAAAATTGGCCGATTCTTTAGGAGCTGACGCTTTTGGAATGAAAGAATACGTGTTTTGCATTTTGAAAACTGGACCAGCCAATATAACCGATAAGTATAAATTGAATCAGCTTTTTGTGGGTCACATGGAAAATATAAATAAATTGGCAGAGGCAGGGAAATTGGTAGTTGCTGGACCCTTTGGTAAAAATGACAAAAATTATAGGGGTTTATTTATATTGAATGTTAAAACCATTGAAGAGGCCAAAGTGCTATTGCAGACTGATCCATGTGTTCGAGAAAAAGTATTTGAAGCTGATTTGACCCCATGGTATGGATCAGCAGCCATCATTGAATATTTGAAAGTTCATAAAACCATCGAAAAATCGAAGATATAAAGCTCGATTTAATAAAATTAAGAAGATTTATTTTTTTTCAAATTTGTTTAATTTGTAAAATTCGTGTCAAGTTAACCTTATCTCTCTAAATTTTAATATCCAATTTTTCGAAAATAAAGCTCATTAACCAAGCTGGCCCAATCAATAAAAATTGAAGGTCTTTCAAGAATGATGGCTTTTTGCCCTCTACTTTATGGCCCCAAAACTGACCTATCCATGCTGCTACAAAAACAACAACACTAACAATCCAAAGTGAAATTTCTTGCTCCTCTATGACATAACAAAACCATAAACATACGATTGCAAATATAAGCAAACCGATAGTTAGAGATTTTGATAGCCGAAAATAATAAAATAATGAAGCTAATAATGCAATATGAGCCAAATTAAGTTGAATGTCTGTAAGTATAAAAAAAGGAAGCTTCACCGAATATAATAAGCCAACCAAAGAGAAAAATATTAAGGGCACGCAAATCCAATGTACCAATTTGTTCGTTTTATTTTGATGACTTTCACCATATTCGTTTAGTAAGCTGTTAATATCTCTCATACAGTTTTGGATTTATTTTAGGTTATAGTTAAGTATTTAAAATTTATTTTAAAACTACTGTACCTAGTAGTTTTGATAATTCTTTTTCAATTTCTTTCGCATTCATAAAATAGCCAAGCAGCTTTGCTTGCTCAACCGTATCTGATGCTTGACTAATTTTGAGCTTAAATTCTCTCATATTCTTTTGATTATGAGCCTTTTTAAGTCTTAAAATATTGGTAAAAGCCATCTCCGAAAGCTTATCTATTTCAGTAGGTACATGAATGTCGTGCAATTTATTCCAATTTTCGGAAATAGTATACTTTTCAAATGAAAGGGAAATTACTTCACTTCTTATATTTTCATTCAGAGAATTATGAAAATGATTTGCATTCACAGCTTTTTCCTTTTCAAATAAGCTTCTAATTTCAGATAAAATTTCCTGAAAAATCGCAGTCTCAAAATTTATACCTTCAATTTCATCTAAAATATAATTCGTTAATGTATAGGAAGGAGCCTGTTGGGGATCTGGAATTAACTGCCCATGATTTAGTAGTAGTCTTAAACATTCTTGTTCCTGAAAGTATATATTTTCATAACGTGGTGCATGTATTGTATAATTTTCATCCGATGCACCGTTTTCATCAAACGATTCAAGGCCAGCCAAGTCAGGATTTTGATTTGGGGTTTCATTGGGTCTACGAAATTCTTTTTCTTTATTTTTTTGTTTTTGAATCTGATATTTGTTCGATTCAATTATTAAAATCTCTTCTGCTACACCCATTAACTGGGCAGTTTTTTTCAAAAACAAACTTCTTTTTATGCTATCTGGAATTTTGGCAATACTTTCAACTATTTCTCTTACAACCTGCGATTTTTTTACTGGGTCGTTACCAGCTTCTTTCATCGAAAGCTCAGCTTTGTAGGTGATAAAATCGCTCGAATGTTCTGATAAATATTTGATAAAAGCCTCAGAGCCAATTTTTTGTACATAACTATCAGGGTCTTCGCCTTCAGGGAATATGGCTAATTTGACATCAAGCCCTTCTTCCAAAATCATATCCATACCCCTCAAGGATGCTTTTATTCCAGCTGAATCACCATCATAAAGTACAGTGATATTTTGGGTGAATCGACCAATCAATTTTATTTGTTCTTGCGTAAGTGAAGTGCCAGATGAGGCCACTACATTGTGTATACCTGCCTGATATAAAGAGACTACATCGGTATACCCTTCACATAAATAGGCTACATTGGCAGTACGAATGGCGTTTTTAGCTTGAAAAATACCATATAAAACATTAGATTTATGATAAACTTCTGTTTCAGGTGAGTTTACATATTTTGGTTGATTTTTATCTGCTTTTAAAATACGCCCACCAAAGGCAATAACTTTTCCCGAAACATTATGAATTGGAAAAATAACCCGTTCTCTGAATCGATCATAAACCCTTTCTTTTGATTTTTCATCGGCTTCATCTTCTTTTTTTACAATAGTTAAGCCTGCTTTTTCCAAAATAGCTAGACTAAAACCTGCCTCAACAGCAGCTTTTGTAAAGCCATCCCATAATTTCGGACTATGGCCTAGTTCATAGCTTTTTATAGTCGCCTCATTAAAGCCCCGTTCTTTGAAATAGGTGAGTCCGATATTTTGACCTTCTTCGGATTCGAAAAGGTAGTTATGGTAGTAATTTTTTGCAAAGTTTAGTGCTAAAAATAAGCTCTCACGTTCGTTTTGTGCCTCTTGTTGCTCATCCGTATATTCTGCTTCAAGTATTTCAATTCCATATTTTTTGGCTAAATGTCTGAGGGCTTCAGGGTATCCAATACCTTCAATATCCATTACAAATCTGGTTGCATCGCCAGCCTTGCCACATCCGAAGCATTTATAAATTCCTTTAGCCGGAGAAACTGAAAAAGATGGTGATTTTTCACCATGAAATGGGCAACAAGCCCATAGATTTGTCCCCTTTTTTTTCAAGGTAACATAGTCGCCAATTACCTCAGCAATATCGGCTACTTGTTTTATTTGGTCAATAATTTGGGGGTCAATTCGAGACATTAACAAAGATAAATATGATTTTAGATTTTATTCTCAGAATCCCGAACAGATTTTAGAATTTGGCTTTTTTTTGGTAAAATTTTAATAATAATGTGCATTTTATCTCAAATTCTTACAAGAAAAATATGCGAGATTATCATGAAAAAAAAGGACAATTGCTTTTTATTTAATTAATTATGTTTAATTTTACTTATTAATTTTGTAATAATTCTGTGAAAAAATTATTTGTTTTCGTGATGTTTTTAGTAGTTACCTATTTTTCAGGCGGTTACTATTTGCATTTTATGGTAAAACAACAATTTGCAAAGAAGGAATTATATTCAAATGTTGCTGCCTCAATTCCATTTGAAGGCACAATGGAGTTCTCAATTCCAATACCTTATTATGGCATTGTTAATCAAGAGTACGAAACTAAAGAGGGTGAATTCTATTTTAAAGACAAATATTATAATGTTTTAGGCTCAAAAATTGTTAATAATGTACTCATTATCAGTTGTATAGCTAATCCTAAATCAAAACTTTTACATGAAGAACTTTTTGGTTTTATTCAAGATAATATTGTTTCAGGTACAGGTACTGGTTCAAAAAAAGAGTCTAAAACATTAAAACTTTTTGTGCCTGAGTACGCAAAATTTGGAGCTAATCATAAAATATTTTTATTTGACTGGCTAAGCCCAATTAAAGTAAATTCGCATCTGTTTTCAGTAATAGATCGACCAATTAAAGTCAATTCTCCCCCACCAATTTTTGGTTAATCCCCCTTTTTTCTATTCAAATTTTAGCTTTATAATTATTTAGTTAGGACTATTTGTATAGTTTTTAAAAAATAATATATACTGCATTTTTGCATTTTAAACTATTTAAAATGTAAAAATCGACTAAAATTCAATTATTCAAAAAGTCAAATTCTTGTTAATATTTATTGCTTTTGTTTTGCTAGGTTTATTTAGCAATTCATTATTAAGACAATATCATATTTAAGAATCTCAAATATTTTATTTACAAAAAATGAAAAATTTATATAAAATCACTCTTTTAGTTATGATTTTTATTTCCCAAAAATCATATGCTCAAATGCCTCACGACGCCATTTATATGCCCAAGAAATCTGTTTGTGTGGCGGTAATTGGTGGCCAAGCCCAATGGGATAAATATTGGGAAAAAGATTTTCTAAGAGATAACCTGAATCTAGGCACTCATACCACACAATCTATTATGGCCATGGCCGCTGTTGGTATTACTGATAAACTAAACCTAATAGTTGCTTTACCTTATATTTCCACAAAAACTTCGGCAGGTAATTTAATGGGTCAAAAAGGAATCCAAGATCTTTCAGGCTGGCTAAAATACAAAATGTTGGACAAGTCAGGACTTAGCCTTCATGCTGCAATTGGCGGGTCAATTCCAGTTGGTGATTATGTACCAGATTTTTTGCCGATGTCTATTGGTTTGCAATCAAAATCAGCAACAGGTCGAATTATTGC
>JANMZR010000365.1:0-3444 GCA_031383555.1 Cytophagaceae bacterium
AGGGCTAAAAAATGCTGAGCCTGTGTATGCATTATATAAAAAAACAGGAATTAAAGGCTTTAATAGTCCTTCTTTGGAAAATCCAGTTGGAAAAGATATTAGATATCATATTAGAAATGGAAAACATGATATTTTGTGGTATGATTGGAAAGAGTTTATTCTATTTGCAAATGAGCAGTGGAAATAAACTGGTTTAAATATAAAAGTCTGCTAAATATATATTTTTTGAAAAATTGTATTTGATGAAAAGAAATTAAAGATAACATAATGCAATTCTTAAATAATAAAAAGGTATTGCAAACCATCTTAATCTTTTTTTGAAGCTAATTACTAAAACTAAGAGCTAATATTCTTAGCACATTTTGTAACATAATTAAATATCCTTTGACTTAAAATCAGTATCATTTCAAAGATTCAATGACGATTTCCTCAAAGCCTTTCAGCGTACTCCCAAGCAAAGTCTCTCTTTTTTGAGGACTCTGCGTAATTTCAAACACCCTATACTCATTTCATGCAGAGTATCTCTTTTACTCCCAAGCAGAGGCTCACTACTCCCAAGCAGCGTATCTCCTTTTTGAGGATTCTGCGTAATTTCAGGCACCCCATACTCATTTATTTATAACACAATATCGGCCAAATCATTGTAATTTAACACCTCATAAACACCCTGCTGCCCCTCATAATAATACCCGGCTGAACTGTGCACATAATCAATTGGACTTTTTACTAAATTCCATTTACCGGCACATGGATTGTTGTGAATATAGTTTAATTTCGTTTCGGTAAAACCAGCAGATATACAAATTCTTTATTCCGTCATTTCATTCTTTAACCAAATAATAGACGATAAAGAAATAGGTGTATTCTTGCAAATTTGTAAATAAATTTTTAGTATTGCAAAAGAAAAGGGATTATCAAGAAAATGAGCTCATAAATAACTGAAAATCAATAGATTTACATTATAAAATATTTAATTTTAAACTTATTCGTAAACAAATTATAATATGAATAATATGAGGCAAATTTTCACAATCATTTTTCTTACATCATTGCTTTTTACTTCTTGTAAAACAAGTTTTAGAAATAAAGAAAAACAATTAAGCAAGGCAACTGAAAAAAACAATAATATGAAAAATCTCACAATTGAAGCGGTGAACAGGTTCAATACGGCGTTCAATAATCATGATGTTGAGGCTGTGATGAATGCTATGACGGACGACTGTATATTCGAGAATACAAGTCCGTCCCCTGATGGTGCTCGTATAGTTGGTGCCGTTGAAGTGAGGGCCTATTGGATAAAATTCTTTGCAAATAACCCCGATGCTTTATTTGAAACAGAGGAGATATTTGCCGATGGCGATCGTTGTGTGGTAAGGTGGATATATAGAAAAACAAAGGAAGGAAAACCTTGGCATTTAAGAGGCGTAGATATTTTCAAAATTCGAAATGGAAAAGTAGCCGAAAAATTTGCTTACGTAAAAGGTTGAAGTCAACCTTTTACGTATGATGCTTAACCACCAACAAGCTAAGAAACAGCTTTAAAGTTGACAAACCAATTTTCCCCGTCCGCTTTTCTATCCTCATAAACATTAGCACAAATAAACACTGAAGCTCGGAATAAAAACAAAACCAGAGTGCAGGACTCGCTTTTTCCCTTTTGATAAATGATATTTTGAAAAAAAGACTCTTATTCCTTATACAGGGTTATCTGCAGCAATAGTATTTGCAATTATTATATTTCATGCATGCATTGTAGACATCATGAATGAAATTGTGCGGTTTGTAGCAGCTACTTTTTATTAATTAGTACCTTCACAGTCCCTAGTTTGTTGAGATTCAGAAATATTTTATCTATTTTTAGGATTAAATAGCTGGCAACTTTAATCAAATAATCATTAAACCATATAATGAGCAATTTACAAAATGGAACAGACCTGAAACGTACTATTGGTGTTTTCGGATTGGCTTGTGTGGTAGTGAATATAACTATAGGCTCAGGAATATTTGTATTACCAGCATTAGTAGCGGAACATTTAGGTGCTGCTGCCATTATCTGTTTCTTTGTTTGCGGGATACTGATTTTTTTAATTGCCCTATGTTTTGCCGAAGTGGGTAGCAAAGTTACCGGAAGCGGTGGCACATACGCCTATATTGAAACAGCATTTGGTCCTTTTGCTGGTTTTTTGGCAAACAATATACTTTGGTTTGGCTCCGGTGCTTTATCGGATGCCGCTGTAGCCAATGGATTGTATAAAACATTAGGTTTCTTTTTCCCAGTTGTAGATTCGCCAGCATTTCGTCCTTTATTCTTTTTGTTTCTTTTCGGCGGATTGACCTTTCTTAATATCCGTGGCACAAACAATGGTGTAAGATTTGTCATATTAACAACATTAGCCAAACTAATCCCTCTGGTATTGCTTATTGTTTTTGGTGTAAGTCATATATCTGTAGATAATCTTCAATGGAAAAATTCATTTACTTTTAATGACATCGGTTCTACTTCACTTATTTTATTTTTTGCATTTCTCGGTATTGAAACTGCCGTTAGCAACAGTGGTGAGATTAAAAATCCTCCACGGGTAATACCACTCGGAATTATATCGGGTCTTTCGTTTGTACTGTTACTGTATGTTTCAATTCAGTTAATTTCACAAGGCATTTTAGGAAACGAATTACAGTTATTTAAAGATGCGCCACTTTCTGAAATTTCTAAAAGGTTATTCGGTTTTGTCGGTATTACCTTAATCACAATTGGCATAGCCGTTTCTATGTTAGGCACACTAAGTGGAGAAATACTTGCTATTCCGAGAGTCATTTTTGCTGGCGCAAGAAATGGTATTTTCCCTGCGATTTTAGGGAAAGTACATCCTAAATATTTCACACCCTATATTTCGATTATCATGTATGCTAGCCTTGGATATTTATTGGCGGTGTTTGGTACATTGAAACAATTGCTTATTTTATCCAGTGCCGCCACTCTTTTAATTTACTTGGGTGTAGTGCTTGCAACCATCAGGCTTCGTTATAAAAAAACAGCTTTTACAGAAAAGACTTTTACCGTTCCTGGGGGTTTAACTATTCCTATATTGGCCACGGTGATTATCGTATGGTTACTCTCAAATTTATCAAAAGAGGAAATGATAGGGAGTAGCATAGCGTTGCTTGTTCTATCGCTTATTTATGTTGTTATGAAATGGTATAAAAACAAACAAATGCGACTATTAGGTACGAAATAAGCGATTATTAATGATTTTGACAATCAAATGGGAAGGAATGCAAATCACTGCCCCCTCAGTATATACTCTATTTTTAATCAAAAACCAATTTTTAAAAATGAAAAACTACACCCTTTTTCTGGCAATCATGCTCCTTGCTTGTTTAGCAACAACAAAAGCGATTAGCCAATCAACAGCAGATCTGACTCGCATAGCTGAAATAGATAGA
>JANMZR010000376.1:0-2750 GCA_031383555.1 Cytophagaceae bacterium
AAATACTAAAAAGTGCGATTGGAATTAGTAAAATATTGAATACTAGGGATATAAAAAGCATATACCTAAAAAATATTTTTGGAAATGCATTGAAATTGAGTAATAAAATGGAAAGTAAAAATATTGCTAATATTACATAAACAAAAACTTTAACCCAAGGGTAAATTTTACTATTTTTAGCAGTTTGTCCAATAAATTTTTGCATAAAACCAACTTGAAAAATTATTAAAATCCAGGTAGAAAATGTTTGTGGATACCAAAAATTAAAAGCAGGAATATTGGGCCAAATATATTGAAAGCCCAAACCAGAACCAGCTGTAATATGAAAAGCATTTGTTAAAATAATTAGCATAAACCATATATAAATACTGTCTTTTGTGGCAAACCAAATAAATGCGTTAATCAATAAAACGACTAAAGTAAGTCCGAGCAAAACTCCCCAAAACATATATTTTTTGGCAGTAATTTCATTGAATATTTGGCTTTCTGTCAAACTAAAACCTACATCCAAAGCTTCATATTCCTTATTTACCCTCAAATAAATATCTTTTTTTTGTCCATTTAATTTAATTGGAAAAACCCATTTATTATTTGCAATACCCCGAGAATTGAAAATCTTAACATCACCCGTATGTATTTGATTTAAAATGCTATCACCAAGTATTTCATAAAAGTCAACTTTATTCAACCGTGGGTTGTCAAGTTCTAGATACACTTCGGTTGTGGCACCAGAATAAACTATAAAATGAAACCAATGGTTAGCCATCGAATTACTTTTCTTAAATCTATTACCTTTCAAAGTTTTGAATAAGTTTTGCTTTTGAATATTTATAATATTCGCCAATTTTAACTCAAAGGTACTGTCGTCAAAAACCTCAATATTTTCACTTATTTGAATTCCCTTTTTTGACTCAATTGGAATTATGTTTTGTGCGAATATTGTATTGGTAAGTAATAATAATATGTTTGCTAGTTTTCTCAATGGCCGTGAAATATAAATATTATGTAAAAATAGGTTGAAAAAATAATCTAAAATATACTAACTAGTTTGTATTTTAATAGTGTAAAATGAATTTAAAATGTTTGTTAAATTCATTAAATTGGAAGGTATACTGAAACAATTGTACCGCTTTCTTTAGATAAAATTGACACCCTAGCATTTATTTTTTCAGCACGAGCATGAATATTTTTCAGACCAATTCCAGTACTATTTCCATTTGTATTTGCAAGGGTAAACCCAACGCCATTATCTTCCATTTTTAATGTAAGGTTTGATTTTTCAACAATTAAACTTATACTTGCTTTACTTGCTTTTGAATGCTTCAATACATTGTTAATCAACTCATTGGCTATTCTATATAGTTCTATTTCTTGGTCAAATGAAATTACATTTGCCTCACCTATTTGATTAAATTGAAAAATAATCTTCTCGGTTTTGTTCAGATTTTCAATTATTTCGCTAAGCTTTTTTGCTAACCCTTCGCCTAATAATTCAATAGGTAGCACATTACTGGAAATGGATTCCATATCTAAATTCACTTTATTAATCATCTTTTCTGCATCCGATTTTAATGAAGAATTAGGGCTATTTTTCAAAAATACTAAAGCATTTCTCAGTTTATCTCCTACCTCCTTTTGTAATGTTTCAGTTACATCATTTCTCTCTTTATCAAGTACTTTAATAATATTACTTCCTAATTTTTGTTCATTTTCTGCCAAATCTATCTGTAAGGTCACATTTTCTTCATAGGACTTTCGATATCTATAGGCTAATAAATAAGAAAAAATAACAAGGTCAATAAAAAAAACTATTAAAAGCAATTTATAGGAATCTATGAAATGAAAGCCATCGTTATAGTTTCGCATGATATTTTGTATGGCCAAAAAGAATTGTAAAATTGTTTGAATTGAAAATCCAATACTATATAATTTTAAAACCCTATTTTTTGAATACATTCCAACTTTTATCACCCAAATAAAAACAAGCAACAGAAAGAAAACAGAAATTGATTGGACTAAAATAATATGTTGTTCAATAAATGTAAGAACTGATATTTTATTAAATATTTGAAAGCAACAAATGATTATAAAGGCAGACAAATAGAAATATTTGAGTACCTGGCTCAAATAAAACATTAGTCTATTCTGATGTTTTATTTGCAAAAACTCTTGTTGAAACTGTAAAACCGCAGCAGAGTAAAACCAAACAGCCAAAATAATAGGCTCTGGCTGGTTAAATATAGGATAATTAGGCCATAAATATTGGAAAGAAAGGCCAGATTCGGCCATTTGACCTAACAACATTCCAATAATATATACAGCAAACCAGAGATACACTTTATCGTTTGTAGAGTAAAAAAAAAGCAGATTTAGAACTATTACTAATAAGCCTAAACCATAAAATATTCCCCATAAATAATAGGCTCGCTGCTCTTTGTTTTCATAATCACTCGTATTCCAAAGATTAATTTCTGTAGAAAATATTTCATTGTGTTTATCTAATTTCAGATAATAATCCCTTGATTGATTGGAGTCTAAGTTAAATTGATAAACAAATGTTTTGGTTGGAATTGGCCGCTGTTCAAACGGAAATCGGTCGCCAGTAAGCCCCAATGAAGCAATTTTTTGGTCTTTTATTTCAAAAAGTTCTAATTCATTTATTCCAAAATTATTTATATCTAAAGACAAATTTCTTGGTACTAAATCACTAGAAAGGCGAAATTTGAACCAATGTACTGAATTGGTAAAAC
>JANMZR010000395.1:0-1708 GCA_031383555.1 Cytophagaceae bacterium
GCCTGGTCAGACGCCACAGGTAAAACGAGGAAGGAACTTATAGGGAGTGAATTTTATGATTATTTTACTGATAAAGAAAAAGCAAAGAATATTTATAAAGAAGTTTTTGCCAAAGGATTTGTGTATGATTTTCCATTAATAATAAAAGACCATAAGCAAACAGCCGTATTATTTAATGGATCAGCCTATAAAGATGAAAATGGTGCTATATTAGGTGCCGTAGTGGTTGCACGTGATATAACGGTACAAAATAAGATTGAAAAAGAGCTTATTGAAGCTAAATTATTTGCAGAAATGGCTACCAATATTGCCGAAACCTCCCAATTAAAAGCTGAAACGGCCACCGAAATCGCCGAAGAAGCCGTGCGTACAAAACAACAGTTTCTATCCAACATGAGCCACGAAATTCGCACGCCTATGAATGCCATCATTGGTTTTACAAAAGTGGTGCTCAAAACCAATCTTACAGCTAAGCAAAAAGAATATATGTCGGCCATAAAAATAAGTGGCGATGCCCTAATTGTACTCATTAACGACATACTCGATTTGGCAAAAGTAGAAGCTGGCAAAATGACTTTTGAGCAAACACCTTTCAAACTTAACCTTTCTATTGAGGCCATGATTAATCTTTTTGGGCCCCGTATTAAAGAAAAAAATCTTGCTTTAGTGAAAAAGTATGATAAAAACATACCTGAAATATTAATAGGAGACGTTGTTCGGTTGCACCAAATTATTATGAATTTGATGGGTAATGCCTTGAAATTCACCTCGGAAGGTAAAATAAGTATTGAGGTAAAAATGATTGATGACAACGATTTTAGAGCCACCATACAATTTGCCATATCCGATACTGGCATTGGCATAGCCGAGGATAAATTGGAGGGTGTTTTTGAAAAATTTAACCAAGCTACTATTAGCACCTCTCGTTTATATGGAGGCACTGGCTTGGGCCTAGCCATTGTGAAGCAACTAGTTGAAAACCAAGGAGGAAGTATTGCTATTAAAAGTGAAGTGGGCGTAGGCTCAACTTTTAGTTTTATTTTAACCTTTCAAAAAGCCAGAGAAGAGGTGGTGCTTCAGCCAGAAATATTGGAGCTTGACGGTGAAATTCGAGATGTAAAAGTATTGGTGGTTGAAGATATAGCACTAAACCAGCTTTTGATGAAAACCCTACTTGACGACTTTGGTTTTGAATGCGACATCACTTTTAATGGGAAATTGGCTGTTGAAAAATTGGCCCTAACCTATGAAAAGCAGGATATTGCGATTGATGAGCGGAACCGAATCAAGCCATACGACATCATTCTAATGGACCTGCAAATGCCCGAAATGAATGGATATGAGGCTACTTCGCATATTAGAAACATAATGAAATCAGACATCCCAATCATAGCGCTCACAGCTGATGTTACCACTGCCGATGTTGAAAAATGCAAAGCTGTAGGGATGAACGATTACATTTCGAAACCTGTAAACGAGCGACTTTTATATAGTAAAATAGTGGCTTTGGTAAAAAAACCAGTGATTCTGATTAATTCAAAAAAGGAAATAAAACGGAACATAAAACCAAAAGTGGTGAATTTGAGTTACCTGTTGCAACGCACCAAATCGAACCCAAAACTAATGATTGAGATGTTAACGGTGTATTTGGAGCAAACACCTCCCCTGCTTTTTGCTATGAAACAAAGCCTCAAAAATAAAGATTGGA
>JANMZR010000408.1:0-2654 GCA_031383555.1 Cytophagaceae bacterium
CTTTTACACAAAAAAATCAACCGCTCTATTCGGAGATTAACTTCATTGATAACAGCAGCGCCAATTCTGTTTATTATCGATGGGATTTCGCAGACTCAACTTTTGAAAATGGTAAAGGTCCCTTTAGTCACAAATATTATAAAAGAGGGTCTTATAATGTTTGTCTGCATGTTACTACAATTGATGGATGCGCAGACTCTACCTGTGAAGATATTTTTATTGAGAATGAAGAAACAATTTATATTCCATCATCCTTCACACCTAATGGAGATGGGAAAAATGATTTTTTTAAAATTTATTTTACAGGACTTACAGAAATCAATGTTTTAATTTATGACCGTTGGGGAAAGAAAATCTACGAATATAATTCCCTTGATGGAAGTTGGGATGGAACATATAATGGGAATCGTGCTTTGGAAGATGTTTATGTATATAAATTTACAGGAAAAGGAATCATCAATGAGCACATTGAAAAAACAGGGAGAGTTACTTTGATTTACTAATTTTTTACACTGTGATATTAAAATTAATCGAATATTTTTAATTGAAGGTTCAAAAATATTTTTTCTAAAACCTAACACCTGATGGTAAAGATAAAGGTGGTATTGTATTCTGGAACATTATCTGGTTAAAAATAAAAGGTTCATAAAAATAATTATTGTTTCTATACCAGGAAAAAGAACCTATCTGAAATTCAATTGGCAATATTAATTCCTGTGTCACCTTTTTATCATCCACCTCTCCGGGTTTCCAAAATAATCTAATGTTTAAAGAAATTAAATAATTTATAGCTGCACTATCACAATCGCTATCAAGGCTTTTTATTAATTCCGTTCTGGACAAACCTCCATCTGAATTAATTAAACATTTAAAAAGGACAAATCCATGATTATATTTTTTAATGGATTTAACCGGGTAGTAATTATACGTTGTAGTATCACTTATCAACATCGAAGTTATTTTAAGTTTAGCATTTTTATCACATAATAAATAAATTTTTTCTCCATCTTGAATATAATAGGAGCGCTTTAATTGATTTTTTTCAAACTGAATAATTATATTTCTTCCGGCTAAAGAATCATAAAAAGTTTCCACTCCTGAGCCTTCCTGATTTAAAATTTCCACACCTTCTTTTGAGAATACTTTTTCAAAAAATAAATCATCTTTATTATTTTTATATTGATAATGAATATTGGAGTTTTTGAAAAATGTCGTAATTGTTTGTTCTTTATTTTTTATAAAATTTGTTTTCTTTCTAATTGAACCATTTGTGTAATACCATTCAAATTCTCCATGCTTCTTATTTGGGTAAAAAGAATAATAATTTCCTTTTCTAATCGGCAAACCGTTTTTATCAAAATATTTCAATTCAAATATCGTATCCTTTACAGAAATTATTTTAGCACAATAATTAAAATTTATAGAATCATTTATTTCATCCCACGATTGATTGTAAAAAATTCTTGTGCCGTTATCAAAAAATATTTTATACTTCAATAGTTTGATCAAAACAGGCAAATCTTCTGATGTATATTCTTTATTTTGAATTTTATTTTTTAATGGTTCAAAGGCAGTAAAATATTCTGGAGCTATTTTACTGAACATTTCAATATTATTCGAAAACGATACAAGTTTTGTCGTGGTATCAGCTTTTACCAGAAAAGTAATATTTACATTGCTGTTCGAAACTTGGACATGTTTGTAAAATGTAAGGTTTCCCACTTGATCAACAACTTCTGCAAATGCTTCTTTTTTAGAATGAAATTCTCCAAACATGCTCGAAATATCAAAATCTTTTATAACAATAAAACTATCCAGGCCAATTACATACGATTTGCAAGCTATCGGTTTTATTACTTCTGATTTATTTTCTGTTTCTTTTTTAAAATTGAAAGATGTATTCCTACTTGAATATTTTATCCACCCCACTATTTTTTCCCCTGTTGAATCATAATAATACCCCGTTGAAAAATCATCACCAAGAACAGACTTTATTGTAATCTTTTTTTTAGGGTTATAATCTCTTTCTAAATATCCTTGAATAAAATTATCATTGATATCGAAATAATATCCAATCTCGTTACTAACATTTGGTGCTTGAGCAAATATAATATCTGACTGAAAAAATAATATTACCAAAATCAAAAATGACTTCATTGAAAATTATTATAAAAAATATATTCAAAGATATGATTTGTTTCAAATTATTAAAATTATTTTTTGTGACTCATTTTATGAATGTTATCACACAAATACGCTTTTCATTGTCGTTGGTGTAATAACACGAAGTTCCCTGTTGTGAAAACAGCTTTAGAATTTATATTATGTTAATAATATTTTTTTATTTCTTGGATTATTGATTACCCTTTTTGTCCCTCTTAATTCTCTAATTCCAAACATCAATAATTTTCGTAGCTTCTTTATATTTATTTCGATATTGTATGATTTGTAATTTAGTTACATTTATTAAAATAAAATTAATCATTTGAAATCCAAAACCATTTATTTAATTCAAGAATTCATTTTCCGTTTTCCGTTGCGCATCGTTGCGTTTCATTGCGATCTTAGCGTTAAAAAACTACCCCCCACTTTTATTATTAACTATGAATTGAAATACCAAAAACTATATCAGATTACATTTTTTAATGAGAAGT
>JANMZR010000007.1:0-3189 GCA_031383555.1 Cytophagaceae bacterium
CACCTCCATAAATCCCTTAAACCATTTTGAAATAGAGGCCTTTTGGCCACCAAGTTTGGGATTATTGGCTAAAAAAAATTAAAAGTACTAAAATTATTATTATCTCAAAGACCTATCGATTGCAAATTCCTTTATAAGCACAATATTCACAACTTTTCAAAACTGTTGTCATGCTAAAATGCCTATTTTTATCTAATAATTTACCTAAAAATCTAGCAAGAATATCCTCCGAAATATCAATAAATTCTTGAACTGTTTCTTGTTCATGACTAAAATATTTTTGACCTTCCATGAAGCCTTCTTTATTATTCCTAAATGAATAAATACCCGTTAGAATTTCTGAATTTTCGCTTACATTTTTAATATTTAAAGTTAAATTATCGTTAATTTGGGCTTTCAAAAAAATATACTTATATAGCCAAAGCTGCCTCATCTTATCCCAATCGGGCCTTGTAAGCATATTCTCAATATTTTCATCTATTGTTGCCTTTTTACCGAAAGTGATTGTATTGTGTTCAACCTTGCCCGTTTTATAGTCTATGATTCTAATTTTATTACTGATTTTATCAATTTTATCAATTTTTCCACCGACTCTAATGTTCAAAATTTGTTCATTCACATTAATTGATGTTTGCGCTAAAAGTGTTTTTTCTACAGCGACTATTGTTTGTGGAAACTCAGAAAATTCAATTTCATGGGTAAGGTAGCCATACAAAACTTTTTCAGCCACATTCAACAAAATCAAATTCATACCTCTTTCCAAATCAAGTTTCGAATAGTTTTGAGCAAAATCTGTTTCAAGTCTTTTTCTTAATGAACTTCTTATTTCAATCAAATCATCTTTGGTGATATTGCCGCCTTTTTTCAGATTTTCAAGGTCAATATTTTCCAATGTTTTATGTACCCATAGGCCAAATATGTCATTGCCAATATATTCGTCAATTTCATCGGGTTCCTCAATTTTGGCCACTCGGTTAAAATAATACAACATTTCACATCTTATATATTCATTTATTGTTGTGGCAAAAAGGCCTTTTTCAGTTAAGCTATTTTTAATTTTTTCAATAATTACATCTGTTTTTTCAATTTGAAAATCGGACGACAGCTTTTCATTTTTACCATTTTCCAATACTATTTCAGGGTATTCAATAGTAATTTTATTATTCAATTTGGCTAGTTCATGTTCAATTTGTAGTATAAAACGGGTTTTTTCTTTGTTGCCATTACTAGCATTTGGTATGGTATAAATTAACACTACTTCCTTGGCTCTTTGTAATAATCTGAAAAAATGATAGGCCATAATAGCATCCTGATGGCCGTAAGTTGGCATATTATTAGCCGTAAGCGCATCAAAAGGAATAAGACTTTGCGACTTTTTACCGGTTGGTAAATTGCCTTCATTGGCAGATAAAATAATAATTCTCTCGAAATCGAGCGTACGAGTTTCAAGCATTCCCATTATTTGTAATCCATCTGAAGAATTACTTTCAAATGGTAATTTGGTCTGCTTTATTATTTGAAATAATATACTTTTCAACCCAGAAATAGAAATAGTTTTTGAATTGTTTTTTACCAGGGCATCGACTCGATTTAATATTTTAAAATAATAGGATAAATAATTGATTTCTAAGCCGTTCGATTCATCAAATATGGTGTAAATAAGTGTTAATAATTGATGCATTTGAACAATAGCCACCGCTGGCGAACTGTCCCAATTTTTGAAAATTAAATCTGAAAATTGTTTAAAATTCAAATGCCTTTCAATTATATTTTCCGACAAATACAATTGATTTCCATCAAATATTTCTTTGATGCTGCTGCTTAAAACCAAATTATTCATTTCAAATAATTTTTTAACATAAACATGATTCAAGAGCTTAATAATGAGCCTAGTATTGAATTTTATGGTTTCATTTTGCAAATATTCATTTTTTTGAAATCTGTGTAATTCAAAAATATTTTCAATCAAACTAAAAAGTGGCGAATCTTTAACCGATAAGCCCATTGTAATATTATAATTTTTGATGGAGTTTGGTATTTGGCTCAGAACTGTGGGTAGCAATGTTTCATCGGCCAATATCAGAACAGTACTTTGGTTTTGAGTTTCGGCTTTTGCCCAGTTATCTAAAAAGCTGGCCGCTACTACAGGCTGAAGACTAATATTGGGAAGGCCAATAATTTTTATGTTTTTTTTAGAAATTAATAATTCATTTTCCTGCCAATTCCAATTGGCTCCAAACCGACCAGATTTTTTGATTTCCCGTAAAAATTTACCCGCAATTTGGCCTTGAACATTTTTCATATAATAATCGTCCGAATCCCAAAGCATTTCAGCCTTTTGGGCATCTATTAATACTTTGATAATTTTTTCCTCACTAATACTCAAAGCATTAAATCCTAAAAAATAGAAGTATTTTGATGAGGCTTTATTGAGTAGAAATTGTTCGGCATTTTCTGCTAAGAATCTGTAGGCTGAGCCTCTGTAGGCCTTTGAATTTGATTTTAAAGCTGAATTAAAAGTTTCATACACCACATAAAGCTTTTTGAAAAGCTCAAAATACTTATCAACTGAGGTTTCAAAATTTGGATTTTTCGACTTGATTTCTGTTACATTCCAACGCTCTATTGCTTTGGCTTCAGTCATAAATTCAAATAGCTGTTTGGCATCAACTAAATACTGATCAATGGTTTCAAAATCCTTCAAAAGGGTTGGCGCCCAGCTCATGAAAAGGTCAAATTTTACCTTTTCATCCACTAATTTCATAGCGCTGAATAGTTCAAATACTAAATCAATTGGCTCTAATAAAGTTAGGTTTGTGGTTTGGAAAATAAAGTCTTCAACAGCAACAATCTTGGGGGAAATGAAAGGCTTTGTCGATAGTTTGGCTAATGATTTCTTAAAAGAAATAGTACCACGGCGAGTTGGTAAAACTATTGTAATATCAGCTAATTGACTGATTTTGTGACGCTTAAAAATATAATCTGCTGATTTATTTAGGAAATAGTTCAATTTATTATTTGTTTATATTCAGTCGGCTAAAGCCAATAGTAATGAAATAAGCTTTAGAATTTTATTTTTTTGAAACCAATATATCCCGAAATATTCACCTAGTGAGGGTCGGTTGCAAACTTTAATCCAAGCATTTTTTTTCTTTCGTATGTGGTGGGAATGATTTTTCAGTGATTGAG
>JANMZR010000013.1:0-22637 GCA_031383555.1 Cytophagaceae bacterium
GACCCGTACATCCGGACTTTCAATTATTATTGACTCTTAAAGACCAAAAAATTATTGACCTTTTTATTGATTTGCGTCAAAATATATTAGAGTTATGTCCTGAATGTAATGAGCTTATTTACCATACCCATGCTTTGTCAACAATTTATTATCATCTTTCAAAAGTGTGCCTTTGTTAAAACCTAGGTTTATATGATTTGTATAAATGGGCAACATACAAAATGCATCTGAAAGCTTCTCGGAAATTGAAAAAACTGCTGTCAAAGCATGGGTATGGTAAATAAGCTAATTACATTCAGGACATAACTCTAATATATTTTGACGCAAATCAATAAAAAGGTCAATAATTTTTTGGTCTTTAAGAGTCAATAATAATTGAAAGTCCGGATGTACGGGTCTAGATTTTATCATTTTAAAATACAGATTTATTAGAAGCAATTTACTAAAAAAAATTGATTGCGATTCGTCGACTTAATTAAAAAAAATCCACAAATGATTATCTCAAATGTGGATTTTCAATAACTTTTCAGAAAAGCCTACGACAAATATTTCAACTTTATCACTTCTTTTTCAGTTAACATTCTATAGTTACTTCTTGGCAAATCTTTTTTGTTGAGCCCAGCAAAAACCGTTCTATCAAGTTTCAGAACTTCATAGCCCAAATGTGCAAATATTCGGCGCACAATATGGTTGCGGCCGGAGTGAATCTGAATACCCACTACCATTGCGTCAGGCGTAACTATGCCGAAGCTATCGGCCTTTATTTCACCGTCTTCCAAAGTAACTCCTTTTAATATTTGCTGGTAATGCTCTTCTGTGATTGGTTTATCAAGCTCGACTTGGTACATTTTTTCAACATTATTGGAAGGATGCGTAAGCTTTGAGGCCAACTCACCATCGTTAGTGAAAAGCAATAAACCTGTTGTATTTCTATCCAATCGACCAACTGGATAAATACGCTCTTTGCATGCTCCTTCAATCAATTTCATCACCGTTTTTCTCTCTTGTGGGTCTTCTGTAGTGGTGATATAATCTTTTGGTTTGTTCAAAAGCAAATAAACCATTTTCTCACGACTCAATAATTTATTGCCATATTTAATTGCATCAGTTCCTTTTACCTGATGCCCCATTTCTGTAATAACTTCGCCATTTACAGTGATTTGACCAGCGAGAATCAACTCATCCGCATCTCTGCGTGAGCATATTCCTGAGTTGGCTATAAATCTATTCAAACGAATAGTTCCGTTTTTTTCTTCAATAGTTTCTTTTAAGCGACTTTCATAGTCAAAATGAGCGCCATCCGAACGGTATTTATCTCCTCTATCCGAACGACTTCCACCACCTGTGTCACTATTCAAGTTTTTTTGATAGGGTCCGTCAAATCTTTTTGGCCCTCTTGGCGTGCGTTGTGGTTCATACGCAGGGCGTGAGGCACGGCCAGGCGTTTTTGCAAATCGAGATTTGTCGTTTGCAAATTTATCTGGCCTAGGCTCTATTGGGTTTTGTTCTTGAGAGCTATCCCGATTTTCAAATCTAGGTGTTCTATTGTCAAACGACTTTCGATCGGGTCTAACATTAAAATCTCTTTTTGGTCGGTCATCAAAACTGCGAGGGGGTCTGTCGCCGTAAGGTTTTCTTTCAGGCCTATCACCAGTTTGATCAAAGCGTGGTTTTTCTGAATCAAATTTTCGAGGTGGGCGGTCATCAAATGATTTCCTTTCTGGTCTGTCTCCTCTTCTATCAAATTGTGGTTTATCACCATCAAAACTACGAGGAGGCCGATCTACAAAAGTTTTTCTTTCTGGTCTGTCGCCAGCTTTGTCAAATCTTGGTTTTTCTGAATCAAAGCTTCGTGGTGGGCGATCTCCAAAAGTTTTTCTTTCTGGTCTGTCGCCAGCTTTGTCAAATCTTGGTTTTTCAGAATCAAAACTTCGTGGTCGTCGGTCATCAAATGATTTCCTTTCTAGCCTATCACCTCCCTTATCAAAACGTGGTTTATCATTGTCGAAACTGCGAGGTGGGCGGTCCCCATAAGGTTTTCGTTCTGGCCTGTCGCCACCTCTTTCAAACTTTGGTTTATCTCCATCAAAACTCCTAGCTGGGCGATTATTATCCATATTTTTGGCACCATATCTGTCATTAGAATCAAATTTGCTCACATGTGGTTTTGAATCTGGGCGTTTTGCACCAAAATCTGACGATTGGCCTGAATTATTAAATGTTTTAGGATTGTCACGGAAGTTGTAGCGCTTTTCTCCGTCTTGTGTTGGTTTACCAGATTTGTTCGCATTAAAACCACCTGGTTTACGAGGTCGTTTGTCACCCCCACTTTTTGATTTTGAATCGTTTCTCATTTTTAATAAAGTTTTTAAAGTGATACCTTTAAAATCGTACAGTTTAGACTATAAAAACCTTAATAAAATTGATAGACAAGCAGACAGTTATGTTAGTCAAATCGATTATCAAATAGTTTTCAACATCCCTGCTGTAATATTTACAATTTCAGCATCGCTGCTGTAATTAGGTTGCAGCAATCACTGCTGTAATAATTGAAATCAAACATAAAACATTGTTTTTCCTTTCAAAAAAAAGTGAAAATCTTAATTCGTATTATGTCAATAATTTTTCTAATTTTTCAAGAGAAAACAAAAGCAAAAATTGGTAAAAAAATCACAATTGCTTTACTTATAAAATATTAGCCTGCAAAGGTAAAATAAATTCATCTGAAAATCGGTTATATTTATAATTTAAGTCTTAATTTTAGCATATAAGGGCGGTGTTCCTTTTTATATTACAATTTTTTGCAAATAATGTACAAAATGAAATTTCAATACCTTCTTTTTATATTAATAATTGGCCAATTATTTTTTAGTTGTACAATCACAAAGTCAACTTTGTCGGGTGGCGATAAGTATTTTGAAAGAGGTGAATATGAGTTGGCAATTAAAGAATATTTATCGTCATCGACAGCAAATTCGGCCAAAACATTGTATTCAGTTGCAGAAAGTTATCGATTGTCAAACAGATATTTGAAGTCGCAAGAATACTATGAAAAAGCTGAAAAAGCAGGTTCCAAAAATCCAGAATTACCTTTTAGAATGGCCTATATTAAAAAAATGAATGGAGATTATTCTATTTCAAAACAACTCCTTGAAACCTATTTGAAAAGCGATTCATTAAAAGCAGAAAACGTTATTTATGCTAAAAAAGAGATTCAAAATCTTGCAAAAATAGATAGTCTCAACACTCTAAAGTCGGCCTATGAAGTCAAGCCAATTGAAGGAATAAATACAAAAGGTGCGGAGTTTAGCCCGATTATGTATAATGGTGACTTGGTATTTACAGCCTCACGAAAAAGTGATATTTATAAGTCAAATAATTTACCGTTTTTAGGGCTTTACAAATCCAAATTATTAACTGCACAACAGTCAAGTAAGGTTGAGCTTTTTAGCAATACAATATTTGACGAGGCGGTAAATGAAGGCACGCCAACATTTAACAAAGAAGGCAATGTGATGGTATTTGCTAGAGGTAATAACGGGAAAAAGAAAGAGAAAACTGCCGATGTCGACTTATATGCAAGCACAAAGGATGCTTCGGGCCAATGGTCATTACCTCAGCTTATTAGCATATCAGACTCAGCTGCCTGGGATAGTTCACCAGCCTTTTCAGCAGATGGTCGCACGCTTTATTTTTCGTCAAACAGAGAGGGTGGTTTAGGTGGTATTGACATTTATCGTGTAAATATGGACGCATCTGGCCTGTTCGGAACACCTCAGAATATGGGTAGAGTAATCAATACACCCGGTGACGAAATGTTCCCTTTTGTTGGCAAAGACGGTCGTTTATTTTTCGCTTCTGATGGCCATGCAGGTTATGGTGGACTTGATCTATTTGTGGCCACTCGTAAAGATGGAAAAACAGTAATTGATAACCTCGGCACACCTATGAACAGTCGATTTGATGATTTTGCTCTGACAAATTCAGAGCATAAAAAAGGTTATTTTTCGTCGAATAGAGATGGAGGCCAGGGTGACGACGACATTTATTATTTTGAAGACACCAGCCCCGACCCAATAGTGGAACCTCCAGTTATTGCAAAAAAAGAAGAGCCAAAACCTAAAGAAAAGCCTGATCCTGATGAGCCTAAAGTTGTAAAACTAGTTCGCTACTTTTTGGCTGGCAATATAAATAAAACGGATGGTAGCCCTCTCGATTCAGCAAAAGTGCGATTGATTGATACTAATACCAACCTACAATCGGCTGAATCAATCACTATAGAAGATGGTAAATTCGGAATATTTGGGCTAGAAACTGAGGCAGAATATTCAATTATGATTGAGCGCCCAGGTTATTTTACAAAAAGGATTCCTTTCAACATGGTTGGCAAGGAAATACCTCAGGATCAATTGATTAAGCTTGAAACTGATACTACATTTTATGTTTCAGTTGTACTCGAAAAGCCAGAACTTAATTTGGTGGTAAACAATGTTTTTTCAATAAATCCGATATTTTATGACTTGAATAAGGCCAATATCAGAATGGATGCAGCCCCTGAGTTAGATAAAGTGGTGGAAGCCATGAATGACAATCCTACTGTAAAAATTGAACTAGGCTCCCATACTGATAGCCGTTCATCAGCTGAATACAATCAAGATTTATCACAAAGACGAGCCGAATCGGCCATAAAGTACATAATTGCCAAAGGTATAGACCCCACTCGATTGCGAGCCAAAGGTTATGGAGAAAGCCAATTGGTTAACAAATGCTCCGATGGTGTGGAATGTACTGAGGAAGAGCATCAACAAAACAGAAGAACTGAGTTTAAGGTGTTTGGCATGGTCAAGTAGAAGAAAATATACGCCAATTAAATCAAAATTCTAGTATTCCAATTTTATAATAAAAGCTGATTTTAAAACCAAATATTAATCCATTATGTATGGGTTTATTTGCTTTTTTATTTTCAAAAGCCCCAATGGCAAAAAATTGATAATTAATACTTTACAAAAATGAGTTTGGCTAAATACTAATTTACTCAAAATTTACCGCTTACTAAATTTCATAATTTTATTTGGTAATCCATACCAAAGGTTTATAAATTTACATTATCATCGAATATTTAAACCTTAAAATTATGAAATCAAAATCAACACTTTTAGGCTCTTTAATGAGAGCTTTTCGACTTTCTATTTATTCAAACCAAAAAAACACACCCCCAGTTGATGAATTAGCAGATATTTTGAAAGAAAAAGGAACTTCAAGAAGAGAATTTTTAAATCGATCAGGCTTATTAATTGGTGCATCATTATTAAATACTTCTTGCTATGGTGCTAATATTGAGCCAATTCAATCAATAAAATTAAACACAGGGGCAAAAAAATCTGCAGATAAAAAAATTGCAATAATCGGAGCAGGTGTAGCTGGCTTAAATGCTGCCTATAAACTAAAAAAAGCAGGTATTTCATCTATAATATATGAAGCTGCTGGCAGGGTTGGTGGCCGAATGCAAACTGCCAGAAATGTATTTGGAGCAGGAATTACCACTGAAATCGGAGGTGAATTTATTGATTCAGGCCATACCGAAATGTTGGCTTTGGCACAAGAGTTTAATTTGGAATTAATTGATACGGATCTGGACACACTGAAAAAACAACTTTTTTATATTCAAGACCAAACCTATTCGCTCAGTGAAGTTATTGTGGAATTCAAAAAAGTTGCACCAAAAATATTGGCAGACCAAAACAAATTGAATGACAATTTAACTAATAATGCCTCAATAACTTTTGACAACCTGACCTTAAAACAATATTTGCAAAGCCTTAACACCACAAATTGGCTTACAGCATTACTCGATGCGGCTTATGTTGCGGAGTTTGGACAAGCTACTGAGCACCAGTCAACCCTTAATTTTCTAACATTAATTGGCACCGAAACTAATACTAGTGATTTTGATGTTTTTGGTGAGTCAGACGAGCGATATAAAATAAAAGGTGGCAATGACCTCATTACCAAAAATTTAGCTGAAAGGTTAGAAGGGCAAATTGAAATGAATGAGCAATTAGTTTCAATAAAACAGTTTGCAAAAGAATATATTTTAACTTTCAAATCAGGCAAAACAATAAAAGCGGATTATGTGGTATTGGCTATACCTTTTACTATTTTACGAAATATTCAATTGGAATTGAAAGAATTAAGCGCTAAAAAACGGGCCTGCATTCAAGATTATGGGTATGGCAATAACTCAAAGTTGATAATGGGTTTTAACCAAAAAATATGGCGAGAAGAGGGTTATCAAGGCTATATGTTCAATGAAAAAGTAAGCGATGGTTGGGATAGTAGTCAACTACAGGCTAATACTGGAGCCAGCTACACCATATATACAGGTGGGCAGGCGGCTATAGATATGGCCAATAATTTCAACAATAAACAAGTTGAAATCGATAAATATCTGCCCATTATGGAGCGTGCTTTTGGCAATAGAACGGGTCAATTCAATGGTAAATCAATGATAGCCAACTGGCCTACAAACCCTTATGTATTAGCTTCTTACGGCTGCTTCAAACCTGGTCAATATACCAAGTTTTATGCCTTGGCAGGTGAGGCTGCTGGCAATGTTTTTTTTGCGGGCGAGCATTGCAGTCAGGACTTCCAAGGCTTTATGGAAGGCGGTGCCGAAACTGGGAAATCGGCCGCAGAGGCTATTTTGAAAAAGGTGAAAATTTGATAGCTTCTGAATATTTATTGAAAAGATTTTACCAAAAAAATCTATATTTAGTGAAATAAGTGATCCTTTTGAAAGATTTTGATAATTACTTTTTGCAAATTGAAGAGCCTAATAGAAGCTGCTTACTGGCTGTAAAAAGTATTATTTTGCAATTTAATCCTGCAATATCCATTGCTTGGAAATATTCAATGCCGTTCTTTTGCTTTCGTAACAAAATGTTTTGTTATTTTTGGATCAATAAAAAAACCAATAAACCTTATATCGGCTTTGTAGAAGGCAAGCGGATTGACCACCCTACACTATTACAAGAAAAAAGATCTAGAATGAAAATATTCAATCTGGAGCCCAACGAAGACCTTCCAATTGAAGAAATTAAGTTAATTTTACAAAAAGCAATTGCTGTTTATCCTGTTTCCAGCTGAAAATTTAGTCACTTAAGCGATTGCCAACAGATCAAAATTCAATTTATGAAAATCGAGGCCTTCCAAATATCAGAGGTAATTAACCTTAAAAAATTTCGAAACGAATATGCTAGTCAACCATTAATATTCAATAATTCAGAGTTATTCTACAAATCAGATGATGAGAAATACACCTATTTACTTAGCTATGGCATCGTAATTTTTGCAGGCCAAACCGATATTGAAAAGTCTGAGTTTCTTAAGTTTATCAAAAATTATATTGAGGATGAAGTTGTAGAGAAAATTGATGACAATTTTGTGCTTCACTCCGACCCGACTATTTCTGTTTTGTTGAAGTATGATTCAATTACCGTATCGGAAATTACTGATGATACCATTAGAATAGTGATGTTGAATATCGGTCAATCAGTTGCTTTGGACTATTACGAAAAGCTCACATTCGATATATTTCATGACTCTCAAAATATAACTGATGATTTAGAAAAAACAGGTACATTCAAATATTCTAAAAAAGAGTTATTGAAATTTATTGGCAAAACCATTAATATTAAAAACAGTATTATCGATAATCTCTATATTTTTGATGCGCCAGAAGAAGTTTGGGAAAATGAGCAATTAGAGCGAATTGACAAGGGTTTAAAGAAAACTTTCGACCTCAAAATGCGCTATCAAGACATTGATTATAAGCTAAAAATTGTTCAAGACAATCTCAAACTATTTACAGATTTATTACAAAACCGAGAGTCGACCCGCCTAGAATGGGTGATTATAATACTAATTTTAATTGAGGTTTTTGATTTATTGGTGAAAAATTTTAGGGATTAGATTTTAAAACTAATCATGTCATTTTCAAATTTTATGAATCTATAAAAGCTGTGTTTGGGAATAAGTGAAGCCACTGGAGATGGTAAAAGTTAAATGAATAAAAAAATTATCTGGTGTAGAGAAAGCCAAGATCCGAAGCCCAACAAATAAATAAATCAAATATGCCGATCATCCAGCATATAAGAATAAAAAAGTAAATGAGAAATCATTTGCATTGTTGGAGAAGAGTTGGCTTTTTCTGTTTTATGCTTTGCTGCCAAGTCTCTCCAGTAAGCTGGTAAGCAATCAGCTCTTTCTTTCATGCCATCATCTGGCCCAGATGTGCAAAAAAATGTTTCAACCCCTGCAGTTGCTATTCTAATAAAACACATTGGACAAGGTTCAGCCGTTGTAAAAAGGGTAATACCATCCTTGAAAGTATATTTTTTCCGGTATTTATTATACTTTGGCATACTTTCAAACTCGGTAATAACTGCCATTTCGCCATGCAAATCAGACCGATTGAGCTGCAACTGTTTATTGTAAGAAGCATGTAATATTTTGCCAGATTTGTTTTCAAAAATTATAGCTCCGATACCATAACCACCTAATTTTACCGATTTCAAAGCTTGCAAATTGGCCGCTTTGGCATACCTATCATGTGGAAACCTAGATCCAAGTTTATAATTGTTCAAATATTTTTCAAGTTTTTGTATAATAACTTTAACAGGATCATTAACATTAATTTGGCATGGTAAGCTCATAAATTGCTTTATTAAATGCTCCTTATTGATGGGCGTAAAATAAGTAGAGTCAATTACCTGGCTTTGAATTTGACTAGAAATTATCAATAAAAATAAAGCAAATATTAAGCGCATTTTTAATTAGTTATTCTAATATGTAAATAATTGAAATTATAATCCCAAAACTTTAAACAATAAATCATCCAAAAAAATGGCTGTAAATTCCCTTTGGTTTTCTGGTTTAGCATCTGTAAGCCTAGGTAAATGTGCACTGAAAAACTGTTGGCTGTGTGCAGTTTCTATTAAGGTACTACTTAACGACCTAGGGTACAAATATTTATTGTTATATTCAATGATTACGTTTGAAATGGTGGCACATAGGTCTTTATAAGGCTTAAAAACCTCTCTTTTATTTATTTCCGTAATATCTTTTACCAAATAAACCTTACTACTGTCACTAATTATTATTTGGTTTAAGAAATTTTTATTGTAGTCCAATTGGCCCATACTTTCGGGCAGTTCATGAGTAAGTAAATGAATAATTGCTTTCAGTTTGGCTTTTGGATCGGTAATATTTTGTAATTGAAACATCACCAAAAACTCCAAATAACACCAATACCAATTTAAAATATATAATAATAACCTATGTTTATTTTCAAAATATCTGTAAATTGATGCTTCAGTTGTATTTATTTCTAATGAAAGTTTTTTGAATGTAAACGCTTCAAAACCGATATGGTACATTAAATCAATGGCACTTTTTACAATTTGCTTCCCCAATTCACTGCCTTCTGGGTTGCGCAAATAAATGCTTTCATTTACTTTAAATGTTACTTGAAAATCCATGTTTTAAAATTATTTTTGTAAAAATAATAAATTATTCCGTTCGATAGTAATTATACTAATATTAAAATTAAATTAAATATTGATAATAGTATTACTATTAATAAAAAAAGTGTAATATATTTGTACAAATGTTAAATATGGAAAAAATTTCACCTTTACGACGTCTCATTTATCTTCTTTCATTAGAGAAAAAAGAAATAAGTTCTATTTATTTTTTTGCTATACTTAGTGGTTTGATTCAGCTTTCGGTACCACTTGGTATTCAAGCAATTATAGGCTTTGTATTGGGTGCAGCAATGGTAACATCGATATATGTATTAATAATAGTTGTTGTAATTGGCGTATTATTTGTGGGTGTTATGCAAGTAAACCAAATGAAAATAATTGAAAAAATTCAACAAAAATTATTTACTAGATATGCCTTTGAGTTTGCTGAATTGATGCCACAGTTTGACCTCAAAAAAATTGATAGCTTTTATTTACCTGAAAAAGTTAATCGTTTTTTTGATGTTATAAGTTTACAAAAAGGTGTAAGTAAAATACTATTAGATGTACCAATTGCTAGCATTCAGATCTTATTTGGCCTATTGCTGTTGATGCTTTATCACCCGTTTTTTATTGCTTTTGGTCTATTGTTAATATTTGTACTTTGGCTTATTTTGCGTTTTACCAGTCAAAGTGGTTTAAATACCAGTTTATCTGAAAGTAAGTATAAATACAAAGTTGTGGCTTGGTTTGAAGAAATGGCCAGGGTAATAAAAACATTCAAGTTTTCGCAAGGCTCACACCTCAATCTTAAAAAAACGGACGAAAATGTATTAAAATATTTGAATGCTCGTACAGCTCATTTTAATGTGCTTATGTTCCAATTTCGGTCGTTAATAGCTTTCAAAGTGGCTATTACCTCAGCTATGCTTGCTGTAGGCACATATTTATTGTTGAGTCAACAGTTGAATATTGGCGAATTTATTGCTGCAGAAATTGTTATACTTTCTGTTATAACGGCTATCGAAAAGTTAATTAGTAGCCTCGATAGTGTATATGATGTTATAACAGGTCTTGAAAAATTAGCTACATTTACTGAAATTCCCTTGGAAAAAGATGGAAATTTAGCATTCATCAAAAATCAAAACGGTATTGAAGTTAAGTTAATTGACTTCAACTTTGAATACAGCCTCAACGATAAAACTTTGCAAAACTTAAATATCACTATTCCGTCAAATAGTGTAGTTTGTATTTTAGGAGAAGAGGCATCAGGTAAAACAACTTTATTACATTCATTATCAGGTAGTTTTCGTGATTTTGAAGGTTCAATTTTGCTCAATAATATACCAATGGTAAATTATAAGCTTGAAGACTTAAGAAGCAATATTGGTTTGTATTTAAATGAGCATGATATTTTTGATGGTACAATTATGGAAAACATAACCATGGGCAGGTCAAACATTAGCCCTGAATCTATCTATCAATCGGCTGATCAACTTGGCATTAGTGCTTTTATGAATAATATGCCACTTGGTTATAATACAAAAATAGACTCGAGTGGCAATAAGCTGCCTTCAAGCATTGTAAAAAAAATATTGCTATTAAGAGCTTTTGCCAATAACCCTAATTTGGTATTATTAGAAGAGCCTTGGCAAGGATTTGACGAAATAATTAAAAACAAAATGATTGATTTTTTCACCAATAAAACAATCAAGAAAACAGTTTTTATAGTAAGTAATGATGAATATTTTGCCAGTAAATGTGATATGAAAATCAATTTTAATAAAGGTAAGGCTATTGTTTCGTATAATTAAAAGTGTTGCAAGTGGGTGAAATTGTGACAGTTAATATGGTCAATTGAAATGATAATTGGTTCAAACTTTGCAATTGTTTTGAACCCTTCGAGAGTTCTAAATCGAAAAATAAAACTAAATAATTGCGTTATTTTTAAAAAATGAATAAATACAACATTCCTTTACAATCTTTTAAGAGCATCTACCGGAACGATTTCGATAGTAATATAAAGTATTGGTTTTTTGGAACACTAGGATTTTTATTTTTAGTATTGCTATTGCCTTGGACGCAAAACATAACGGCCAAAGGAACAATTACGAGTCTAAAACAAGAGCAGCGCCCACAAGACGTTAACTCACCAATTCCTGGTAAGATAGTAAAATGGTGGGTAAAAGAAGGTGATTTTGTACAAAAAGGCGATACAATTTTACAGCTTACGGAGATAAAAGAAGATTATTTGGATCCAAATCTGATAGCTCGTACACAAGAGCAGGTGAACGCCAAAAGAGGTGCCAATCAAAACTATCAAAGCAAAATAAAAACGGCAGAAGCGCAAATAAGCAATCTATTACAATCAAAAACCCTGAAAATAGACCAACTCAATAATAAACTAAAACAGGTTGAAAATAAAATTACAGGCGAAAAAGCCGAATTACAGGCTGTTACTAATGAGCTAAACTTAGCAAAAGATCAATATGAACGTCAACTAAAAATGTTTGAAGAAGGTTTAGTTTCGCAAACGCAATTACAACAACGGAATTTGGTTTACCAGAATGCACTCTCTAAAAAGATTTCAGCAGAAAATAAGCTCGCACAAACCCAACAAGAAGTAATAATTGTTCGAATTGAAAAAAACAGTGTTGAGCAAGAATACACCGAAAAAATAAACAAAACAGAGGGTGATAAATTTCAAAACAGGAGCCAAATAGCTGTTGGAGAAGGTGATATTGCCAAACTTGAAAATCAAGTTTCGAACTATCGAATTCGTAACGGTATGTACATTTTATTGGCCCCACAATCAGGCCAAATAGTACAAGCTAAAAAAGCAGGTTTGGGTGAAATACTAAAAGATGGTGAGCGCATAGCCGTAATTGTGCCTGATAGAATGGACTATGCTGTTGAAATGTTTATACGGCCGGTTGATCTTCCACTTATAAAAATTGGACAAAAAGTTAGGTTTATGTTTGATGGCTTTCCAGCGATTGTGTTCAGTGGCTGGCCTAATAGCTCATATGGTACATTTGGAGGTAAAATAGTAGCTTATGAAAATACCATTGGCGATAACGGTCTTTTTAGAGTACTTGTAGCTGAGGATAGCACAGTAAAAAAATGGCCTTATCAACTCAAGTTAGGATCTGGTGCTCAAGGAATTACCTTACTCAATGACGTGCCGATTTATTATGAATTATGGCGAAATATCAATGGATTTCCTCCTGATTATTACAATTTGAAAGAGCCAATTTTGAAAGAAAACAAAAAGAAAGGTTGAGGCTATGAATAGGAAAATATTGCTAATTTCAATATGTATTTTTATTGTATTCAAAGGCTTTAGTCAAGAAACAATACTAACTCTAAACGCTGAACAGGTATTAGAATTAGTTCGGAAATACCACCCGATTACTCGCCAAACAAATATTGAAATAGAAAAAGCCCAAGCTGATATTTTATTGGCAAAAGGTGCTTTTGACCCTATTTTGAGTAATTATACAGCTAAGAAAACTTTTGGTGGCACCAATTATTATTCAATAACAAACCCTGAAATACGTATACCAACCTGGTATGGCATTGAAGTTTTTGGAGGCCTTGAAAACCTAAATGGTGAGCGATTTGATGTGGCTGATACCCAAGGAAAAACAAGTTATTTTGGCGTCAATATACCTTTGGCAAAAAATCTCTTGCTCGATAAAAGAAGGGCCTTTTTACAACAAGCCAAAATATTTAACCAGATGGCACTTGCCGAACAAAGGCTGGAGATAAACAATCTATTGCTTAATTCCATGGAAAGTTATTGGCTTTGGGTAAAAACTTACCAGCTCTACAAAATAATGAGTAGTAATGTGGCTGTGAATGAGAAAAGAGTAACTTTTGTAAAAAAATCATTTGCCAATGGCGAGCGAGCAGCTATAGATACCGTTGAAGCTGTTGCCCAGTTGCAAAGCTTTCAGTATCAACAAAATAACTATTGGTTAGGCTTTCAAAACGCCGGCTTAGCAATTTCGGTTTATCTTTGGCAAAACAATAACGTACCCTATAATTTACCAGAAACTGTGGTGCCACAAGACGGCTGGGAAAACGAAACAAATATTGCCAATTTTAATCTAGAATTGGAGTTATTACAAAATGTTGCCCTCAAAAACCACCCCGACCTTTTGATGTACAATTTCAAATTAGATGCTTTAGGTATTGATAAAAAATTAAAATTTCAGGAGTTATTACCAAAAATCGACTTCCAATATAACCAATTAGGCAAAGGTTACCGATTTTTAGAAACAGCTACTCAAACTCCGTTGTTTGATAATAATTTTCAATACGGCGTGAAAATGGAAATACCATTGCGCTTTTCACAAGGTCGAAGTGGCTACAGAATGGCAAAGCTGAAAATAGAGGAAACTACCTTAAATCAAAATCAGAAAATACAGCAAATACAATTGAAAATAAAAGGCTACTTCAATGAATTGTATAATTTAAAAACACAAATAGCCTTGCAATCAAGCAATTACGATAATTATGTACAACTTGTAAAAGCCGAAGAAACCAGACTTTTTAATGGAGAAAGCAGTTTATTTTTGGTAAATAGCCGAGAAACAAAAGCTTTAGAGGCATTAGAAAAATTGATAGATTTAAAAACAAAATATTATAAAACAATTTATGCCTTGCAATGGAGTGCGGGCTTATTAATTTAAAAATTATGGAAATTGAAGTAATCATTTCGCTATTTACATTAATTGCCCTAGAGATTGTTTTAGGTATTGACAATATTATATTTATCTCTATTTTATCAGATAAATTACCCCAAAATGAGCGGAAAAAAGCCCGATATATTGGCCTAGGCTTGGCTTTGGTAATGCGACTATTGTTGCTGGCAAGTATTTCTTGGATATTGAAGTTGGATAAAACATTGGTTTCACTAGCCGGCAACAACTTTTCTGGAAAAGATTTTATATTGATTTTTGGAGGCTTATTTTTAATTTATAAAAGTAGCAAAGAAATTTTTGAGAAAACTGAACATCACAACACCGAAAACCCAAATTTAGAAGTTAGTCGTTTTAATCAAATTATTGGTCAAATTTTATTGCTTGACTTGGTGTTTTCAATAGACAGCATTATTACTGCCATAGGCCTTGTCGACCTCCTTTGGGTGATGTATGCTGCGGTAATTGTATCAATGATTGTAATGTTAATGGTAGCTACACCCATCAGTAGTTTTGTTGAAAAACACCCTTCCATCAAAGTATTGGCGCTATGTTTTTTAATGATGATTGGCCTTACTTTAATAGCTGAAGGTTTCGAATTTCATATTCCGAAGGGCTATGTTTATGTTTCGATGATATTCTCATTGCTTGTAAATATAATACAGATTAATAAAGTAAAAAGTTGAAATATTAAAATATTATATCTTAATAAATTCAAAAAATTTCACATTTAAAGAAGTTAACTACCAACTATAATTCATAGATTCTTTTCCTATTAATTAAAACCTAGATTTGATTTTTCTAATTCAATTCTAATCTATTATTAAGCCTTCCCTAATACTTCAGTAATACTTTTGTTAACACAATTATTGCAAATTAATAAAAACTTAAAGACAACAAAAATGGTCGAAAATCCAAAAATACTTATCATCGAAGATGAAGAAAAGGTGGCTAGTTTCATAAAAAAAGGCTTTTTTGTACAAGGTTGGGATTCAGAAATCGCTCACGATGGCCATACCGCTATTAAACTTTTTAAAAATAATAGTTATGATTTAGTTATAGTTGATGTAGGACTCCCTGATATAAGTGGTTTAGAAGTTTGTCAAAATTTCAGAGCGCAAAATTGCTATATTCCGATACTTATGCTTACAGCCCTAGGAAGCCTAAATGACAAGCTATCTGGATTTGAGATGGGTGTTGACGACTATATGGTAAAACCTTTCGACTTCATGGAATTATTGGTTCGTATTAAAGCACTACTAAAAAGATGTGATAATCTAAAGGATAATCAAAAAGTTTTGAAAGTTGAAGATTTAGAACTTGACCTTGATGAAAAAATTGCCTATCGTGAAGGTGATCGTATTGAGCTCACTGCTAAGGAGTTTGGCTTATTGGAATATTTGATGCGTAGCCGAGGCAGAGTATGCTCAAAAGTTGATATTGCCGAAACCGTATGGGATATAAACTTTGATCGGGGTACAAATTATGTAGAAGTGTACATCAATTATTTAAGAAATAAAATTGACAAAGGTTATGCTAATAAGCTAATTCATACTGTAGTCGGAATGGGCTACACCATAAAAAAATAAATGAAAATAAGGACAAAACTCACACTCATATTTTTATCAATAGTTACAGTGCTTTTGGGCATATTTTGTTCGGCTATTTATTTAGAAAGTGAGATTTATAGACAAAATGAATATGAAATAAGGCTAAAACAAGAAGCCCAAACCGTTGCTAATGCTATTCTCAAAAAAGAAAAAAATTCCTTAGACCTATTAGAGCAAATGGCCAAAAACAAAATGACCGTGCTTAATCAAGAAAAAGTAGAAATTTATAATGAGGCAAATAAAAAAATATACCAAAGCGGGACAAATGCCAGCAATTTAAACATAAATAGTTTAAATAAAATCAGAAAAAATAAGCAATTATTTTGGGAGGAAAAAGATACAGAGTTATTTGGGATGGTTTTTAAAAACAATGAGAAAGAATATATTGTATTCGCCACTGCAATTGATAAATATGGCCTTAGAAAACAGCAAAATCTTGCCTACATGCTGATAATTGGTAGTATAATTATGCTTATAATCAGCGCTATTTCAGGAAGTTTTTTTGTAGGGCTCATGCTGAACCCAATTAATAAAATGATTCAAAAAATTGATACAATTACAGAAAAAGAGTTGAATTTAAGGCTAAATGAAGGCAATAAAAAAGATGAACTCGAACAACTTTCAATCCGATTCAACCAGATGATTGACAGGCTACAACAAGCTTTTAAAGGCCAACATTCATTAATAGCAAGTGCTTCGCACGAGCTGCGGACGCCATTAACATCCATTACAGGGCAAATCCAAGTTTCATTAATGGCCAATGACGATCCCATAGAATTAAAAAACATGATACATTCGGTGCTTGAAGATGTACAGCAGCTCAATAAGCTCACAAACAATCTTTTAGACCTTACTAGTATTGAAATAAACGATACTAATTTGAATGTGAAACTTGTAAATATTGGCGTTTTGATCCATCATATAAAAGGCGAACTTTTAGCAAAAAAACCAAATTATACTATCAACGTAGACCTCAACGAAGCTTCAGATCTAATACCTCAAGTACAAGCCAATGAATCACTAATTTATATTGCTTTGCTGAATTTAATTGAAAATGGAGCAAAATTTTCACCAATCAATACTGTGAACGTAGAGCTAAAAGTTTATGAAAAAAATGTGAGGGTAACAGTACAAAACGATGCACCAATTATTCCAGAAAATGAAATAGCAACCATTTTTGAGCCATTTAAACGAGGCAGAAATACCAGAAAAATTGCAGGTCATTGCATTGGGCTTTCGTTGACAAAAAGAATATTAGAATTGCATAATTCAAAACTTAATGTAATATCAAATGAGCTGGATGGTACCGTTTTTAATATTGTACTTTATAAAAAAATTAAAGAGCCTGTCTACTAGTAATCAATGATAAAACCATTCTATACTATTAACAAAAACTTTAAAAAGAGCTTTTGCAAAAATAACTTTACCCAAATATTGGTCCATCACAATTCAGGCAGGAGCTACAACAAAAAAACGGACAAACCGAACACCGTAATAAGAAGTAGGAAAAAAAATGATTTACTAATAAAATGAGCAAAAAAATGATTTTCGGTCTACTTACAGTAGCATATTTTACAGTTTCTTGCAACCAAGCAACCCAACAAGTAAAAGAAGAGGCAAACAAAGTAATTACTCAGACTAGCGATGAAGTAAAAAAAGTAATTGGTGATTTAGGTTTGGTTTATGTAGAAGAGGGTGCTCAAACAATTATTACATATGATGAGGTGAACGCTGCTCAGCAGGCTTGGTGTGATGCATTGGTAAAAATCGGACAATTGAAAGAAGATGGGGGTGACTACAAAACCTTTGCTGAGCAAGTACTTTCTACTGCCTATAATTATGATAGCGGCAAAGTGTTTTTTAAACCAACATTAGCCTATGGCGATCAAACTTTTAGAAACGATAAAAAGGGTGCTTTAGCTTACTTTATTGGTGGTGATACTGATTATCCTAACGATAAAGGTTTTGCGCTAACACCTTGGATAAAAGCTCGATACGACAATGCAGGAAAAGCAAATGAGGGTATTCAAATATATGGTTCGGTCGCAATTACAATGGGCAATGTTTGGGTCACAGGAAAAGATGGGAAAGAGGTTATGGTGGATAAAACTTGGGTATTTAAAAAAGGAACGGATGGTAAACTTAAAATCATCGTTCATAAATCGGCACTACCTTTTGCGCCTCCAACAAAATAAATTATAAAAGGGTTGAGTTGAATTCTCAACCCGTATAAAACACTACGTCATGCCTTATAGAATCTTTTTATTAACTATTATTATATTCAAAAGTAATTTGTCTATTGCACAAAATACAAGAATTAATGATTACAATACAATTGGGTGGTACAACTATTTTGGCACGATAAAACTAAACAGCAAATTTGGAATATCAAGAGAATTTCAATTTCGTAGAAACAATGTAATTACCGAGAGGCAACAAAATTTATTGAGGGGAAGTGTTAATTACCAGATGAATCCCAAAATTCAATTGAGGCTTGGGTATGCTAGGATTGAAACATTCTCTTACGGGGAAATACCAATCAATGGAATGGGAAAAGATTTTACTGAACACCGAATATTTCAAACGGCAATAATTACAGATAATGTTTCAATAATTGAAGTCTCACACCGTTTTATGCTTGAACAACGATGGGTTGGACGGTACTCTGATGCTAATTTGGAAAAAGAAGACGAGTTTCCATTACTAAATAGAATAAGATACATGCTTCGCCTTCAATTGCCATTAAAAGGCAAAGAAATTAAAGACAAAACACCTTATGTTGCCATTTATGATGAAATATTTATAGGGTTTGGAAAAAATGTAAATGAGAATATTTTTGACCAAAACAGAATAGGTGTTTTGCTGGGATATAGGTTTAACCCAGTTTTAAGAATTGAGGGTGGATATTTAAATCAAACACTTCAACTTGGACGTGAGGTAAACAATAGAAATGTATTTCAACAAAACAATGGATTTATCCTAAATGCCAACTTTAATGTAGATCTATCAAAGAAAAATTAAAAAGAACATGAGAATTAATACTTTAATATCGGTTATTAGCCGATATTTTTTTTTGTAGTTAATTGGTAGATCAAGACAACACTTTTTCTAATCTATTTCTAACTTCTCTTTAAGTTGCCGCTAATACTAGCTTTATAAATTTGTCTATGTAAAGAAAAGTAAACAGAATAATAGAAATTTTAAAACATAATTAAAACAAAAAATATGAAAACTAAAGCCATCATTATCACTGCATTATGTAGCTTATTATTAGGTAGTTGCACCGTTGTTCGTCAAGGTGAAGTAGGTGTAAAAAGAACGCTTGGAAAAATAAAGGCTGAGCCACTAATGGAAGGTGCTAGAGGTTATAACCCTTTTATCACTACAATTATTAAGCTTCCTACTCGCACCATGAACATCGAAGTTAGGTTACCATTACCTTCAAAAGAAGGCCTTACCGTACAATCCGATGTATCAATTTTATATAGAATGGATGGCCAATCAGCCCCCCAAATAATTGAAAAATTAGGTCAAAATTATGAACAAGTTGTGATTTTGCCAGTATTTAGGTCGGCTGTGGCAGATATTTCTTCTCAGTATTTTGCAAAAGATATGCACACTGGACAGCGGTCGCTAATTGAAAAATCTATTAAAGAACTGATGTCGAGCCAACTAAAGCCAAGAGGTTTTGAAATAGAATCTGTATTATTAAAAAGCATTGTTTTGCCGGCGGGCCTTACAAAAGCGATTGAAGAAAAACTTGAGGCAGAACAAGATGCTCAACGAATGCAATTTGTATTAGAAAAAGAAAGCCAAGAAGCAAAAAGACGTAGAATTGAAGCCGAAGGTGTAAGAGATGCACAAAAAATAGTAGCAGAAAGCCTTACTCCTTTACTAATAAGGTTCAAAACTGTGGAGGCATTCAATAAGCTTGCTAATTCACCTAATGCAAAAACTATAATTACCAGTGGCGACAACCCACTAATGCTAAATACTGATAAAGAATAAACTCAAACAATTATAAAAAATGGAAAATAGAATTCAAGTTCAAACAATGTCTTTTTTCGAATATAGTAAAATGATACTGGAAAAAGTGAGCTTTTATCCAGCAATTTTCAAAAAAGAACTTCGCAAAGCTTTAAGGAATTTAGGTAGGAATGAGGCGCAACAATTAATAATTTGGTGTAGAGAAAAAACAGGAAAAATAAAAAGATTAAATAAACAAAAAAATAGAAAGTGATGAAAAATATAAGAATAACAGTAGTATTATTATTGGTTTCAATAATAAGTTACACATTATATGGGCAGTCATCAAGGCAAGAACAAAAGGAAAAAACATATTATAATATTAAAGAGGCCCTTAAAAACCCACTTGATGCGTATAGGCTAGATCTGAGTAATCAAAACGTTGAAGGTATTAATTCAAATATTTTGAAATTTAAAAACTTAGAGTATTTGAGCCTTAGAAACGACCATTTGGAAAAAATACCACACGAAATTACAGAACTAAAAAATCTGAAAGTATTAGATTTGGGTGGAAATGATTTCCAGTTTTTAGATATAGATTTCATTAATCTTAAGAATATTGAAATATTGTATTTAGATCAAGACAAAAATTTTAGCCTAGATACCGAAATTGAAATACTAAGTAAGCTACCTAAACTAAAAGAACTTCACCTTGAAAATGACGGCCTTGATCATATTCCACCAACAATAAAAAAACTAGAACATCTTGAGAGGTTGTATTTGGATAATAACTTACTTAAAGAGGTACCAGCCGAATTCAAAGGATTAAAAAGATTAAATTATTTGGACTTGCAAAACAACCCAATTCCAGCTAACCAACATTTGTTAAATCCTGGTGGAGCCTTGAAAATAAAGTTCTAATTGTTTTCAAATAAAAAAGTAAACTTGATAAAATCTTCAAGTTTACTTTTTATTTTATCAAAGGCAAAGTTTGTAAATTTGTGTTTAAAACTAATAAATGAAAATCTCAATTATATCGTGCGGTTGGTTAGGCTTGCCTTTAGGTGAATATTTAGCTTTTATGGGAAACGGGGTAAATGGAGCAACTACCCAAATTTCTAAAATAATTACCTTAAAACAAGCAGGAATTAATCCATTTATACTAAAACTTGAACCTGATGTAAACTGTGAAAATTTCGATGAACTTATTGACAGTGAGTTAATTATAATAAACATTCCACCAAGAGTTGCTAAAAACGGAGAGAATTTTCATTTCGAGCAAATTGAAAATTTAACCAAACAGATTTTAATTAACTTTAAAAATAAGGCCCTACCCAAAATAATTTTCGTTTCTTCCACATCCGTTTACCCTGAAAATAATCAAATTGCAACCGAACTTTCAACAATAAACGAAAACCATGTTTTAATTAAAGTTGAAAATTTATTAAAAGCATCTTTTGATAAAGTGACCATACTTCGTAGTAGCGGGTTGATGGGCTATAACAGGCAACCAGGTAAATATTATGCTGGAAAACCTTTCGACAATTGGGCCTCAGGCGTAAACTATATACATCGTGACGAAGCCATCTTATTGATAAACAACCTAATAGAGCTTAATATCTGGAACGAAACCTTCAATGTTTGCTCGCCGATTCACCCAACTCGAAAAGAAATTATTACAAAAAATTGCAAAGATTTAGGTTTAGAATTACCCCTATTTACTGAAAAACCATCGGTAGAAAATTATAAAATTATTAGCCCTGAAAAATTAATTTCACAAATAAACTATCAGTTCAAATACCCAAATCCTTTGAATTATTTTTATTCCCCCAATATGGTTTAGGGCCTAAATACCCAAAGCCGCTAGATTTCTTTTACCAAAAAGAAAAATAAAAGTTCCCAAAATGAGAATTATTCTATAACTTTACAAATAGGATTGTATATGGAAAGAATTTTTTCAAAAAGTACTTTAAGGGAATATTGGGAAGAAAATCCTGAAACAGAACAGTACCTTAAAACATGGTATGATACCGCCTTGCATACCGATTGGAGCAATCCAAATGAGGTTAAAAAAAGTTATGCAAATGCAAGTATTTTGAAAGATAATAGAATTGTATTCAATATAGTTGGCAATTCGGATAGGCTCATAACTAAATTTAATTTTGAAAAAAAATGGATTTTCATTCGATTTATAGGTACCCTTAAAGAATATGATAAAATTGACGCAAATAAAATTTAAAATAAAATGGAAATATCGCCAATAAAAAACAAACAAGATTATTTTAAGGCATTAAAAAGATTAGAAGTAATTTTTGATGCTAAAATTGGAAGTTTAGAAAGTGATGAGGCAGACATATTAGCACTTTTAATAAATGACTATGAAAATAAATATTACACAATTGAAGCCCCAGATCCAATAGAGGCCATAAAAATACGTATGGAAGAAATGAATTTAAAACAAAATGATTTGGTGGATATTATTGGTGGAAAAAGTAGAGTTTCAGAAATTTTAAATAAAAAAAGAAAATTGACTGTAGAAATGATAAGAAATTTGGCCAAAAAACTCAATTTATCATTAGAACTTTTGGTAATGGAATATAAGTTGTCAAATTAATATTAAACATGGATTTGGATTTGGATTTTTCTAAAATCTAAAATCCAAAATCTAAAATTGTTAGACTTTTTCCTGAACGTTAGAGCCGAGCAAGCCTGTCGGACGAACTAATAAAACGAGAATTAAAATTGCGAAAGCCACCGCGTCACGATAGGTTGAAGAAATCCCGATAGTGTCGCCGTAAGCAACAACCAAAGTTTCTGCTAACCCGATGAGA
>JANMZR010000028.1:0-6269 GCA_031383555.1 Cytophagaceae bacterium
GTATTCCTGACTATTAGCATAATTAATACCATTAAAAATAATATTCAATGCTTTCAATGATTGTGTCTTTTTAAGGTCTTTCAATATGGTGAAACTACGCTTTTGACTTACCTCATGCCTAATCAAATAAAAGCAGACATCTACAAATGGGTTCAAGATCATAGCATCGGTCACCAGCCCCACAGGCGGCGTATCCATCAAAACATAATCAAATTTTTCACGATAGGTTTTAATCAAGCTCTCAATACGCCCATTGGACAATAATTCCGATGGATTGGGTGGTATCGGGCCGCATGAAACTAAAAACAAATTCTCAACTTTGGTACTTTTGATTATTTCCGTTTCATTGACATCCCCAATCAAATAATTAGAAATACCTCTTTGCCGGCCTTCTCCCAAATAACTGGAGATTTTTGGCTTACGTAGATCGAGCTCAATCAATACTACTTTTTTACCCAAAGCAGCCAAACTGGCTGCCAAATTAATAGATACAAAGCTTTTACCTTCGCCGCTTGAAGAAGAAGTGAATAAAAAAACATTGCCTTCCCCTTGATTAGCCTTTTGAATATATTGAAGGTTGGTCCGCAGCATTCGGAATTGCTCAGCCAGTAAGCTCCTCCCTTTTAAGTCAATCAATGAGTCTTCTTCTTCATCTGGTTTGAGTCCAATTTCACCAAAAATAGGCAATTCCGTTGCCTTTTCTATTTCTTTTCTTGATTGTACTTTGTCATTAAAAATCTCTTTGAGGTTTATAATAGCAGCTGGTATTCCAAAACCAACCAATAAAGCTAAAAGGTAAATATTTCTGGAAATAGGACTTACCGGACTTGATGAACTATGAGGCGTATCTACCACACGACTATCTGTAACAGCCGAGGCATAAGAAAGCGCTGTTTCTTCTCTTTTCTGTAACAACATCAAATAGATATTTTCAATAATATTTTGTTGTCTTTTGATATTGATAAATTCTCTCTCTTTACGTGGAATAGTTCGTATAGCTGATATAAAGCGGTTATTATTGCCTGTAAGCCCACCCTTTGCTATTATTAATCCTTTTTTCTGATTGTTTACGTTTTCACGAATGGCTTGTTTGGTATTGGCTATCTGATTGTTGATGGTTTCCAGAAATGGATTGCCCGCCTGCACCGTACGGGATGTCTTTTCTTTTTGTAATTCTAATTCCCCTAAATTAGCAATGTAAGCTGTTAAAACAGGATCATTGACCATTAGGGTGGCGGGTGCCGCATTGTTTTGATTGCTGGCCAAATAACGCTCGACCCCTTCCAGTACTTTTAATTGAATGTCCACTTCAGATAATTTTGAGTCATTTTCTTTTACTTTTTCCAAGAAAAGATTACCCTCCTCGCTCAAATCAGTAATTCCTTCTGAGGTTTTATACTGTTCTACATTTTTCTCCACATTGGTCAAATCACTTGTAATTAATTTTAACCGCTCGCCTATAAATCGAAGGGTATTAGTAGCTTCTCCATTTTTATCTTCCAAAGACGAGAAGGCATATACATCAATTAATTTGGCTAAAATTGCTTTTCCTTTATCGGGTAGGGCTTCCTCAATAGACAATTGCAATACTGTACTATTGGGGTTGATTAAATCTACTTGAATTCTTTTGGATAATGACTCAGCAAGCCCTTCTTTTCTTTTAAATTGAACTTTTATCATTTCAGTATTCTTAATATTCCCTTTATTAAGAAAAACCCTAAAACGGCCATAGTCAGCAATATTAATGGATTGAGAATATATAAATGTGCCTAATGATTTGCTGGAATAGTCGAGCAATTCAAAATGCTGCTTATCAATTGGTTTGATTAAAACCGGTTTTTCGTAACCTTTTTTATGTATAATCAAATAATTTACAGTGATCGGGTTATTTTTAAAAATCTCTATATCTCTTATTAAACCGATATGAAAATATGAAACTGTCAAATTCATATCATCAATTACCTTTTCAGCAAATATTTTGGATTTTAAAACCTCCACTTCGTTTTCCACAATTTTACTGCCAGTAAACATATCCAGCTCTTTGAGTATCTCGTTGCCCCCATTGGTTCCTTTCATTTCATCTTTAATTAATAAGGAGGCGGTTACTTTATATAAGGGGGTTTTGTACCGCAAATAAGCAAATGCAATGGAAAAGGCCAAAAATAAGGTCAAGGCAAACCAATACCAGTAACGCAAATAATTAATAAAAAAAACCCTAAAGTCAAAGTCTTGTTCTTTTTCTTGCAAAAAATCAAAATTATCCATTTACTATTTTTAATTAAATTTTTATTTATTGTTAAATGTTTTGTAATCAGAAATCGGTTAAAATATTATTTGAAGACATTAAGCAACAAACTCAGAAACACCAATACTGTAGTGGCAACACCGGTATAAAGTGGGGCTAATTGTACTTTTTGGTCATTGAAGGTAGCTTTTGATTTTAATGGTTCCACATAGATGAGGTCACCATTTTGCATGAAATAATAAGGGGAATCAAAAATCTCCTGCGTCAATAAATTGATTTTAGCCATTTCTCTTATCCCATTGTTTTCTCTTATAATGGTTACATTGGTTCTGTTGGCATATATACTTAAATCGCCTGCCATGGCCAATGCTTCAGGTAGCGTAGTATTGTCGTCCAATAAATTAAAAGTAGCCGAATGGTTAACTTCGCCCAAAACGGAAAATTTATGATTGAGGTACCTGACATTGATGGCCGGTTCTTTCAATGATTTCTCCACCTGCGTTCTTACTGCATTTCCCGCTTCATCAAGGGTCATACCTGTCAATTTGAGTTTACCCACAAAAGGAATTTCCACATTGCCTAAGGAGTCCACCAAATAACCCAATGGTTGGCTCCTTTGCACTGAACCACCTTGGCTTCCTGGAAAACTTGTTGTGGTTAATGCGTTGATATTGGCAAAATTCATGATTGCATTGGATTCCTGATTAAGTGAACCCACTGTAATGGCTAAAATATCATTGGTGCGAATACGGGTAACTTTGGGCAAAAGTTTAGCCAATTGTTTGTATTTTAAAGAATCACTGGATTGGAAGTAGGCAATTGGCTGGGTAGTGATACAAGACTGTAAATTGCCTGCCAAAATAAGAGAAAAAACGATAAGAATTAAATTCCCTGTTTTTGAGTTTAAAATTTGTTGATTTATATACTTCATGTAGTTAATAAATGGTTTTAAACAATCATAAAGCACAAAGGTAATAATAAAAGCAATAGAAATTTTAAACTTAATCTATTTTACGCCTTGATATATTGGCACAAACTTTGCAAATACTGCTATTAAAACTATTTTAAAAAAAATATGTTTATTTATTTGGTAATAAAAAAAATTATGTGTACATTTACATACAACTATTTTACATTTCAATAAATAATTGCAAATGTACACATAATTGCTAAAGAATGTTGTAAATTGCAATTGGAAAAAACTAATATTTTTAAAAAATATGAAATCAAATTCGACCAAACGTTTATTTCTAGACTCTACAATCATCCTATTCTCCTATTTTTTAGCGGCATTATTTAGTCATAAAAAGTTTGATGAAGAACAATTATTAATCCCGATCCTCTTACTTTTTATTTGGAATTTTACCAGTAAATATTTTGAATTATATGATGAATTCAGAACTTCTACATTTGTAAATGAATTATTGGTTATCATTCCCAACGTTTTTTTCCAGTTTATTGCCACCGGATTTATTTATTTTATATTAAATGATCAAACATTTTCACGCTTATTTACATTATATTATGTGATTATTTTATTGGGAATGATCATTTCTAAAAAATATTTATTCAAACAGTGGAAAATATACAATTGGTCAAAAGGAAATGATATTAAAAATTTGTTGGTAATTGGCTGTGGTATAAATGGAAAGGCTTATTTTGAATTGGCGAAAAAAAACAAACAATATGGTTATAATCCTTTAGGCTTTGTAGATCTATCAAAGCCAACAAATTTTAAGGAGCATTTTTTAGGTAATTTGGAAGAATTGGACTCGATTATTAAAGCTAAAAAAGTAAATGAAGTGATCATTTGTTTGGCAGATCAAGATACAGAGTTAGTGAAACATATTTTGTCCACTTGTGATAGGTATGCCGTTAGGTCTAAAATAGTGCCTGAAAATGTACAATATTATTCCAATAAATTTAAAATGGACATATTTGGCCATCTGCCAGTAATTGTAGTGAGAGATGAACCCCTCGAGGAGTTTCATTGGATATTTTTGAAAAATTCCGTTGACATTGTGGTGTCCATTTTAATAAGTGTTTTTATTTTAAGCTGGTTGGCTCCAATTATTGCCATTTTAATAAAGCTTGACTCGGCAGGGCCTATTTTGTATGTTCAAGAACGTTGGGGGAAAGATGGAAAAGTGTTTAGATGCTTCAAATTCAGAACCATGGCGCACCAGAGTAGCACAAAAACTGAGAAGGGTCATTTTCTCCAAACAACGCAAAATGATAGTAGAATTACTAAAATTGGAAAAATATTAAGACGAACAAATCTCGATGAAATTCCTCAATTTATTAATGTATTTTTAGGCGAAATGTCATTGGTTGGGCCTAGGCCGCATGCTGTGCAGCATAGTATCGAAAGTTTTAATAAAGTCAACAAGTATTTGGTACGCCATTTGGTAAAACCTGGTATTACAGGCTGGGCACAGGTGAATGGGTATCGGGGTGAAACCCAGGAATTATTTTTGATGGAAAAAAGAGTAGAATACGATATATGGTATATTGAAAATTGGTCGGTTTGGCTTGATATCAAGGTATTTGTAATGACCATCTATATCACGCTAAAAGGCGATAAATTAGCCTATTGATAAATTATTTAACTGAAGTATAGGAATAATTATACTACTAATATAATCGAAACGCCTCTAGTTTTAACTGGAGGCGTTTTTTATTTTAATTTGGTTAAAAGCTAATATCATCCCGCCTTCGGTTTTGTCATAGAAATCACAGGCGGGAAAACCCACCCCGCCGAGTGCGTCAGGCACCCCTCCAAGGAGGGGATACCTGTCTTAATCCTTCCCTTGGGAAGGTGGCATGCTGGCATAGCCGCATGACGGAAGGGGTCTTTTTGGATAAAAAAATATTTGACCTCGTGGCCTCTTGGTAGCTTTTGCACAGGCTTTGGCTTCCTACCAACAGAAGCGGGGAAACCCACCCCGCCGACTGCGTCAGAGCTAGCGCTCGTAAGCATCGTACTCTCGTACTTGCTTACCCTCCAAGGAGGGAATACCAGTCTTAATCCTTCCCTTGGGAAGGTGGCATGCTGGCATCCGCCCCAGTTGGTGTTGTGCGTAAGAACTAGTCAAGCTCACCAACGGAATTTCGAAGTGTGAAAAAATGGTTGCTTTCCGCCCCAGTTGGTGTTGTGCGTAAGAACGAGCCAAGCTCACCAACGGAATTTCGAAGTGTGAAAAAATGGTTGCTTTTTCCACTAAATCCATCGATATTTGAATATGCAAACCATTATTACAGAATATCCTCAGTTTTTTACAGCTACCTGCCACGAATGGAAAATGCTTCTGAAACCACAAAAATACAAGGAAATTATCATGAATAGCCTCAAATATTTGTGTGATAACAACCGAATTATTGTAAACGCCTTTGTAATTTTAGACAATCATTTGCATTTAATTTGGCAAATGAAAGCCGGCATAAAACCAGAAAATGTTCAAAGGGATTTCTTAAAATTTACGGCTCAAAAAATGCAAAAAGACTTGAAATTATACAATCCAGAATATTTGAATGAATTTCGAGTGATTGCCAAAGACCGAGAGTTTCAATTTTGGAAACGAAACCCATTGAGTATTGAATTGAGAACAGATGATGTATTTTTACAAAAACTTAATTATATTCATGAAAACCCAGTTAAAGCTGGGTTATGTAAATTTGCCGAGGATTATTATTATTCATCAGCCAAGTTTTATGAATCTGGAGATGACGATTTTGGTTTTTTAAAACACTACAATGAATAGAAAATTAGGTTAGTTGTTTATTGAAAGTTTGTACTCTGTAGCATTTGTTGGTGTGCTTGGCTTTTGCTTACACGCAACACCAACAAAGGTGGTTTGTTATTTGAAAGTAGAAAGAACACCAACAACGGTGTAAAAAGCTTATACCATCCCGCCTTTGGTTTTGTCATAGAAATCAGAGGCGGGTAAACCCACCCCGCCGACTGCGTCAGAGCTAGCGCTCGTAAGCTTCGTACTCCCCTACTCGCTTACCCTCCAAGGAGGGG